>JBIIAP010000265.1:0-3721 GCA_044239855.1 Sediminibacterium sp.
AATAATTTCATCTATTTCTGATGTAGCGTATCCTGCATCTTTTAAAGCAGCTTCGCAAGGCTTTAAACATCGATCGAATAAGTTATCTGCTAACTGTTCGAATTTTGCTCTACTTAATTTTAAAACCAAGTGTTTAGGTACCCCATCAACGGCAGTTACATAAGGCAAATTAATTTCAGTTTCAGAAGAAGAGCTTAATTCAACTTTAGCTTTTTCAGCAGCTTCTTTTAAACGTTGTAAAGCCATCGGATCTTTACGCAAATCAATCGCTTCCTGATTTTTAAATTCATCAGCCAACCAATCCATGATCACTTTATCAAAATCATCTCCGCCCAAATGTGTATCACCATTGGTAGATTTTACTTCAAATACGCCATCTCCTAATTCAAGGATAGAAATATCAAAGGTTCCACCACCTAAATCAAATACAGCAATTTTTTGGTCGGCATGTTTTTTATCTAATCCGTAAGCCAAAGCAGCAGCTGTAGGCTCATTCACTATTCTTTTAACAGTTAAACCAGCAATTTCACCGGCTTCTTTAGTAGCTTGACGCTGCGCATCATTAAAATAGGCAGGAACTGTAATAACTGCTTCCGTTACTTCATGTCCTAAATAATCTTCAGCGGTTTTTTTCATTTTTTGCAAAACCATTGCGGAGATTTCTTGCGGGGTATATAAGCGATCGTCAATAGCTACACGTACCGTATTATTGTCACCTTTGGCAACTTTATAGCTCCAATGGCTGATTTCTTCCGTCACTTCGTCGTATTTGCGCCCCATGAAGCGTTTAACACTGGAAATGGTGTTCTGAGGATTGGTGATTGCCTGACGCTTTGCAGGATCACCTACTTTTCTTTCTCCATTTTTTAAAAATGCCACTACCGAAGGGGTAGTTCTACGGCCTTCGTCGTTAGCTATAACAACTGGCTCATTTCCTTCCATTACAGAAACACAACTATTAGTGGTTCCAAGGTCAATCCCAATTATCTTTCCCATATTATTTATTTTACTTAATTCACAAAATCAATCATTATGCCATCTACAAAAAGATGAAATAATGTCAGTAAAATAACTTTAAGTATATGAGAACCAGACAATTTAAATGATAATTAATACAATAGACGCTAGGATACTGCCTTAAATGTGAAGTTCTTTTGTGAAATATAGCTGAATGCAATAACAAAAAAAGTAGTAATAATCTTAGAAGGTGTAGGATACCAACCCCAAACATCTACAAATATTTTGAGGAATACATAGTTTAAAACCAGGCATCCGGTTACTACCATAAAATACTTTCCCAATTGCGATCGCTTGGACACAGAAGTTTCCTGAAACACCACATATCTACTCAAATAGAATCCAATAGGAAAAGTTACCAGAAAACCCACTAAAAACGCTGCAATATGTGATTCTATGGTAATAAAGCCCATGTTAACGGGCATTTTATCCAATATAAAGTTATACGACACAAAAAACAAACTAATGTCTAACAATGTATTAAAGCCGCCACAAGCTGCATACCGGAAAGTTTGTAAGGGCATAAAACGACGAAAGAGCGGGTAGAACAAATCAACCGTCTTAAGGATGAAATTACTGATGAAAAAATGCAGCTTTTGCATAATAGGCTGGCAAAGGTAGTAGTTAATTGGTTAGTTTTGCAACCCAAATCGAATTGAATATGCGTGTTGTAGCAAAAATAAAAGAAGTAACGGCTCAGGCAATTGGTGAACTATATGCATACACCATTTCCCCAGAAGCAATTTTAGTAAATAGTACAAAAGCTGAATTTGAAGGAGATTACACCGTTGTTTTATTTGCATTTGTAAAAGAATTAAAAAAATCACCCGATGCATTAGGTGATGAATTAGGTAATTTTTTAATAACTAAGCATCCTGCACTTTTTTCGGGATTTAATAAAGTAAAAGGATTTCTAAATCTGGTATTGAATAATCAGTTATGGTTGGATTTTCTTGCTGCTCATTATAATGACATCAGCTTTGGACAAGGCGCCCCTACGCATACCAAGGTAATGGTCGAATATTCTTCACCCAACACGAACAAACCACTTCATCTTGGTCATTTACGAAATAATTTCTTAGGAAGAAGTATTGCAGAAATTTTAAGATTTTCGGGGAATGAGGTAGTAAAAACCTGTATTGTAAACGACAGGGGCATACATATTTGTAAAAGCATGGTGGCCTGGCAATTATTTGCCAACGGAGCTACCCCTGCTTCTACTCATACAAAAGGAGATCATTTTGTGGGTGATTATTATGTAAAATTTAATGACGCCTATAAATTAGAGGTTGAATCACTTGTTGCCAATGGCATGTTGAAGGAAGAAGCAGAAAAATCTGCTCCCATTATGAAAGCCGCTCAACAAATGTTATTGGATTGGGAAAAGGGAGATTCATCAGTATTGGATTTATGGAAAAAAATGAATGAATGGGTGTATGAGGGTTTTGAAGTTACGTATAAAAAAATAGGCACTGATTTCGACAAAACTTATTATGAAAGTAATACCTATTTACTGGGTAAAGATTTAGTTGAAAAAGGATTAAGCAAACATGTTTTTTATGAAAAAGAAGATGGCAGCGTTTGGATTGATTTAACGAATGATGGATTAGATGAGAAATTGGTAAGAAGAAAAGACGGAACTTCTGTTTATATAACACAAGACATTGGCTTAGCTGAACAAAAACAAAAAGAATTTGATGCTAGTCAAAGTATATACGTTGTAGGTGATGAACAGAACTATCATTTTAAGGTATTGAAATTAATTTGTCAGAAGTTAGGATTGCCTTCGGCAGATGGCATTTATCATTTGAGTTATGGAATGGTAGAGTTGCCAACCGGTAAAATGAAGAGTAGAGAAGGTACGGTAGTGGATGCCGATGACTTAGTGGCAGCGATGATAGAAATAGCCCGGCAAAAAACAGAGGAGTTGGGTAAAGTAAATGATTTTACAGCGGATGAAAGGCTTGAATTGTATGATACACTTGGATTAGGTGCATTGAAGTTTTTTTTATTAAGAGTAGATCCAAAGAAAAAAATGGTATTTAATCCGGAAGAAAGTATTGATTTTCATGGTTTTACCGGACCATTTATTCAGTATACGCATGCCAGAATAAAAAGTATTTTGAGAAAGATGGATGTTAATGAACACTATTTTTCCAATGTTTCATTAACGCAAGAAGCACTATTACCCTTAGAAAAAGAATTGATCATTCAATTAGAGCAATTTCCAACTGTACTAATTGATTCAGCAGCGGAACATGATCCGTCTAAAGTTGCCATCTTCATATTTAACTTAGCAAAAACATTTAGTTCGTTTTACAATGAGCATTCTATTGCAAATGCCGAAAGCGATCAAAAGAAAGCGCTTAGACTGATGTTGGCTATATTAACGGCGACTGTAATTAAAAATGGAATGCATGTATTAGGAATAAAAGTACCTGACCGTATGTAAGAATATTTTTATAATTTTGCACGCAATAGTGCTGATGCCCAGGTGTTGAAATTGGTAGACAAGCCACCTTGAGGTGGTGGTGCTGGAAACGGCGTGCTGGTTCGAATCCAGTCCCGGGCACTTGACTAGTAAAAAGGCGATTCTTTAAAGAATCGCCTTTTTTATTGACGGTTGTATTGTTTACTAGTAAAGTGGTTGCTGCGAATATGCTGATGAGAAATATACCTTAGAAAAAGGATTTATTCTACCCTT
>JBIIAP010000057.1:0-12127 GCA_044239855.1 Sediminibacterium sp.
TTTCATCATATAAACTTACAAAAATCGCTGTTTACATAAATGCTTTTGTTCTAATGAATTACACAGCGTAGTTTTGAATGTTACAAAAACCATACCATTTGAACATCTCACTATTTATAGCAAAAAGACTCGCCTTTGGTAAGCAGCAATCCCTCTCCCGGTTCATTATACGGCTTTCGGTAGGTGCTACAGCGGTTGGTGTTACTGCAATGATTGTTACCTTATGTTTTGTGAATGGGTTTCAGGAAACAGTGGCAGAAAAAGTTTATAGCTTTTGGGGAGATATTCGAATACAACAATATGAAGTGGATAAATCTATGATGGCCGAAGAATTACCCATTACTTCAAATGACACCGTTATTAAAATAATTCGGCAAACCAGTGGAATTGAAACGGTTCAAACCTTTGCCACCAAATCGGCTGTAATAGAAAAAAACAAAAACATTGAAGGCATATTACTAAAAGGAATAGAAAGGGATTATGATACTACCCGGCTTCAAAAATATATGGTTTCGGGAAGATGGCTGCAATTTACTGACAGCTTGTACAGCAGAGAAGTACTTTTGTCACAACAACTATGTAACCTTCTTCAAATAAATTTAAACGACACCATTCAACTATATTTTATCAGCAATGAAGATGGCAGTCGCAGTTTTAGAAAACTTAAAGTAGTGGGCATCTACAAAACCGGTATTGAAGAATACGACAAACTTTTCGTAATCGGAGATTTACGCCTTATCCGAAGGATAAATAATTGGGGTGATCGTGAAATTGGAGGATATGAAATTTTCTGTGCTTCCCATCAGTTAGCTAACCATACCAATCAATTGCTTTCCAATAACCTACCTGTAGAATGGATGAGCAGGACTATTCAGACAATCTATCCCAATATTTTCGACTGGTTAAAGATTCAGGATGTAAATAGGAATGTGATTTTTATCATTATGGCTGTTATTGCAGTAATTAATTTAATCACCTGTTTATTGATTTTGATTTTGGAAAGAACCAATATGATTGGACTGCTTAAATCTTTGGGGGCAACTGACAATAATATTGTACGTATCTTTTTGTACTATGCTACAGTTATTGCAGCAATGGGCATTGCTGTTGGATTCATCATTGGTACCGGTATAGCCCTATTGCAACAATATACAGGATTTATTACGCTTGACGAGAGTTCCTATTATGTTGCTACTGCCCCGGTTAAAATCATTTGGTGGCAGATAGCTACTGTTTGCGCAAGTACATTAATCATTTGTTTTTTGGTACTGATTTTACCTGCTTATTTGGTAAAGAAAATCAATCCGATTGCTGCGTTAGCATATAGATAATTATCTTACTAAATGTGAAAGCAAAATACCTGTTGCCACAGCTGCATTTAAAGATTCTGCGGCGCCAATTCTTGGAATACTAACTGGATGGGTAATAAAAGGAAGTAACTCATTCCTGATTCCTTTGGATTCATTCCCAATCAACAAAATTCCGGTTTGCATGGCAGCCGTGTTATATACCGATTCCCCCTCCAATAAAGCGCCATAAACAGGTAAGTCATTGGTTTTAAACCAATCATTTAAATGGGCATAATGCACTTTTACACGAATAATACTACCCATAGTACTTTGAACTACCTTATGATTAAAAACATCTACAGAATCATCACCGGCAATAATGGTATCGATACCAAACCAATCTGCTATTCTTATAATCGTTCCCATATTTCCCGGATCTTGAATCCCATCTAATGCCAGGTAAATTTTTGGGGAAATCTTTTTTAGCGCTTCCGCTACAGGCTGTTCCACTAATGCCAAAACCTTATTGGCAGTTTGCAGGCCGCTGATTTTTTGTAATTCATCTTCTGAAACCCTTACCAATTCTACATCATTTGCTTTTGAATTAGTCCAATCGGCAGTTGCGTAAATTTTTTTTATAGTGAATGAACTGCATAAAAGCTCCTCCACCAACTTAATTCCTTCTGCAATAAATAAACCCGATTGTAGTCTTTGTTTTTTATGGAATAAAGATTGAATATATTTGGCCTCATTCTTGCTTAACATACTGATATGTATTTGACCTTTAAAAGGCCTTTGGTTAATTATTTTTATCCGATAATGCTATTATCGGTATTGGCATCCTCTTGCGCAGAGCAAAAAAGAACTTTTGTCAAAAATTTCCCTATTAACCGCGCTTTTGTATACGAAAACAAGATTAATATAACTGGAAATTTAGACAAAGATGAGAAAAAACGGTTAATCAATCAATTGGATATTTATTGGGACGATAGTTTAAAAGTTAAAAAAGCGCAGATTTTTGGTTTTTTTTATAAAATAAAATCCCCCGCTATTTTCGACAGCAGCAAGTTTAGTAAAACTATTAGTAGCATGAGTGCCTATTTAAATGCACAGGGTTACTATTATCCCTCTTTAAATAAATCATATTTTATTGATACCGTAAAAAATCAAATTCGTGCGCATATTTTAATGAATGTTGACCCCGGCAAAAGCGTTACCATCGACTCAATTCGATTTGATTTAAATGATTCAACACTTAATAAAATAACAGAACTAGAAATTAGTAAAACCTCATTAAAACAGGATCAACCCTATACAAAACAAAATATCAGCATAGAATTAGACCGATTGGTGAATCTATACAGAAGAAATGGTTATTTTAAATTTACCCGGGAAGATATTTTTGCCTATGTAGACTCTACCAATCATCAGATATTAGAACTTACTACAGACCCGTTTGAACAAGTTGACCTTTTAAAAGCATTAGCCAAATCAAAATATGAGAACCCCAAATGGGATATTACCATAACAAGAAGACCAACTAACGATAGCAGTAGAGTAAATCAATATAAAGTTAGAAAATTATACTATTTTCCTGAAACAAAAATTACCGACATTCCGGACAGTTTATTATTGAACAAAAAATTAAAAACATATAGGGAAGGAACGGCCGAAGTTAAATATAGTAAAGGCATATTCAGGTATTCACCTCTTAAAGAAAATACATTCTTTAAGAGTGGAGATTTATATAATGAAGAAAAATTTTATAAAACTGCAAACGGATTGAGTCAGTTAGGAGCATGGCAAAATGTAGATGTTATTCCTAAAATACATGGCAAAGACAGCATTGATTTTTATTTCTTTTTAACTCCGGCAGTCAAGCAAAGCTTCACCATAAACTTAGAGAGTAGCAGAAATACCGGGAATATAGGCATAGGAAATCTACTAGGAATTTCCACCAACCTAACTTATAGTAACCGAAATGTTTGGAAAAGAGCCATTCAATCAATTGCATCATTTAGAACAGGAGTTGAACTGGGTTTATTAGACAAAACTTATGAACAAAATAACCTAATTCAATCATTGTTGTTCAATTTAGGTCATACGTATGTATTCCCTAAAATAATACAGCCCTTTAAAGGTTTTACCAGGGCAATTAATTTAGATAACCCAAAAACACTTTGGAGCATCAATGCAGGATATATAGATAGAAGAACTTTTTACAGACAACGCTCATTTATAACAAGTTGGGGATATGAATGGGAAAAGCGCAATAATTTATATATCTATAAGCCATTAAATATTGAATTAACCTCTTTTGACTATTTAGATTCACTCAATAGCCTTATCAAAAAAAATCCCTTTTTACTTGCCTCATTTAATGAAGGCAATATAGTCAGTCAATCCTTAACGGTAAACCGAACTATTATCAGCAAAAGAAATCCCAATAATAGCAACTATTATCGGTTAGGTATAGAAGAAGCTGGTGGTATATTAGGATTCATTCCAGGTTTACAGGGCAATATTTACCGATATTTAAAAATCGAAAATGAGTATAGGCACTCTAGTAAAAGAAATAAATCTGAAATCGCTTGGAGGGCATATGGTGGTTTTGGATACAATTATGGAAATGATCGAACTATTGGCATAACATTACCTTTTTATAAACAGTTTTCTGCAGGTGGACCAAATTCTATGCGAGCATGGTCGCTGAGACAATTGGGTTTAGGTAGTTCTAAGCAAAGCGAAAAAGACACTGCCAATAATGCATTTCGAGATCGTTATGGTGATATGCAATTGGAGTTAAACTTTGAATATCGGTTTCAATTGGCAGAAATCGGATCTTTTAAAATAGCCAGCGCACTCTTCACTGATATTGGGAATATTTGGAACATCAAAAAGTCTGAATATGTAGATCCTACTACCCTCTTTTCCTTTAATAACTTAACCAAAGATATTGCCATTGGTGTAGGAACAGGTTTAAGGTTTGATTTATCCTATTTTTTAATTCGGTTGGATTTTGCATATAAACTAAAAGATCCATTAAGGGTAGAGAACGGAGGATGGTTAAAGCCCGAAACCTTTGAATGGACAAACACCAGACCAAATGGCATTAAGATCCCCAATTTTGCACTGCAATTTGGTATTGGCCTTCCATTTTAACTTTATACGCTTTTGTTTAATTTTATGGGAGTTTAGCTTGTTTATATGGACTTGAGCGCATTTATTTCTTGCTCAAACTGTTCCATCGATTGCGACTCATTTAAACTAAAATCGCCTATACGCGTTCGGCATAAACTGCTCATATAAGCGCCCACTCCTAGTACTTTTCCAAAATCATTTGCAAGGCTTCTGATGTATGTTCCAGTAGAACAAATTACTTTGAAATGTACAATAGGCAGTTCTATTTTTTCAATATTAAATTCATAGATGGTAACTGGTCGTGGTTCGAGCTTCACTTCCAATCCTTTACGAGCTGCCAAATAAACAGGCTTCCCATCTTGTTTAATAGCAGAATGTGCAGGGGGTGTTTGCAAAATAGGCCCAATAAATTCTTTAGTAGCGGATTGTATAATTTCGGGGGTTAGGTGTTCTATGGATTGAAATTGATTCGGTTCGCTTTCTAAATCATAGGTAGGCGTAATGGCACCCAATGTAAAAGTGCCGGTATACTCCTTTTCCATTCCCATGTATTCATTGATTTTTTTGGTAAACTTTCCGGTGCACACAATTAACAAGCCGGTAGCTAAAGGATCTAAAGTACCTGCATGACCAACTTTAATGATTCTGGTTAAATTCCTGATTTTACGAACAACATCAAAAGAAGTCCAGTTAATCGGCTTATTCATTAATATCACTTTACCTTCTAAAAAGGGCTGTAAAGAAGGATGAATTTCTTTTTGACGCATATTAAAAGCACCTGATAATTAATCAGGTTATTGATTCAAAAAATTATTTAATTACAAGTATGGTCTCTTAATAAGCGCGTGCAAAAAGAACCCTTTGTGTTGATTTTTTACCGGATAAAATGCAAACCCCCTCTTCCAACTGGTTATCTAATGGTATACAGCGAATGGTTGCTTTAGATAATTCCTTAATCTTATCTTCCGTTTCGGCTGTTCCATCCCAATGAGCTGACACAAATCCAGCTTTTGTATCTAGTATATGAACAAATTCATCCCAAGTATTAGCAGGAGTAATATGCTCATCTCTAAACGCTTTAGCCTTATTAAACATTTGGAGTTGAATATCCTGTAGTAGTTGCTTGATGTATGCATCAATTCCTTCTATGTTTACAGTTGTTTTTTCTTTTGTATCTCTTCTGGCAACTTCAATTACTTTATTTTCAAGATCTCTTGCGCCAACTGCAATCCTAACCGGCACACCTTTTAATTCATATTCTGCAAATTTCCAACCCGGTCTGTTGTTATCAGCATCGTCATATTTAACAGAAATATTCAATGCTTTTAGCTTTGCAATGATGGGATGTACAGTTGCATCTATCAAAGCTTTTTGCTCCTCACCTTTATAAATTGGCACTATTACTACCTGAACGGGAGCAATTCTAGGGGGTAAAATAAGTCCATCATCATCACTATGTGCCATTACCAATCCCCCAATCAAACGAGTACTAACACCCCAGCTGGTGGCCCATACATAATCAAGCTTATTGTTTTTATCACTGAATTTTACATCAAAAGCTTTGGCAAAATTCTGGCCTAAAAAGTGAGAAGTACCTGCCTGTAAAGCTTTACCATCTTGCATTAACGCTTCAATACAATAGGTATCTTCTGCACCGGCAAAACGCTCATTGGGTGATTTAACTCCTTTAATTACAGGTAATGCCATCCAATTCTCAGCAAAATCTGCATATACATCCAACATTTTACGTGTTTCTTCTATGGCCTCCTCAGCCGTAGCATGTGCAGTATGCCCTTCCTGCCACAAAAATTCTGCGGTACGTAAAAATAAACGGGTACGCATTTCCCAACGAACAACGTTAGCCCATTGATTAATTAACAAGGGCAAATCCCGGTAAGATTGAATCCAACCTTTATAAGTATTCCATATAATGGCTTCGCTGGTTGGTCTTACTACCAATTCCTCTTCTAAACGAGCTTCGGGATCAACCATCAACTTACCCTTATTATTTGGATCATTTTTTAATCTATAATGAGTTACAACCGCACATTCTTTGGCAAAACCTTCCGCATTTTTTTCTTCTGCCTCAAATAAACTTTTAGGAACAAATAATGGGAAATAGGCGTTCTGGTGGCCGGTATCCTTAAACATTTTATCTAACACATCCCGCATATTTTCCCAAAGTGCAAACCCGTAAGGTTTAATAACCATGCAGCCTCTCACAGCACTGTAATCAGCTAAATTACCTTTTATTATAAGGTCGTTATACCATTGAGAATAATCTTGTTCTCTGGAAGTTAATTCCTTTCCCATAATACATTAACAATTTATTATATAATTTTTGCTGACATTCACTTATTGGCATGTAATTTGCAAATGTATAAATGAATGCTAACAGTTCGCAAATGTATGTAACTTCACTCAGTCTATTATATTTAACCTAAATCTGGCGTTATGAAAAAGTTTATTTTAAGTTCGCTAATTTCCGTAACCTTATTAACAGGATGTAGTTCGGTATATCAGACAGGTCAAACCCCTGATGATTTATATTATGCTGAAGGCGCTACTCCATCAGAAAATTATACCCGGAATAGAGAAGAACAAGACCAGTATCAGGAAGATATCAGTACACAAGACGACAACTACTTACGTATGAAAGTAGCCAACAGAAACAGATGGGGAGCTATAGATAACTTTAGTTATTGGAATGATATGCGCTATGACTATGGATTCAATAGCTTTTATTCGCCCTATGCATTTAATTATAATCCATTTATGAGCAATCATGGCATTGGATTATATGGTTCATATTACTCCGGATTTGGAAACTGTTTTTGCGGCATGGGGAATTTCTATTCGGGCTTAGGCTATGGTGGATTTTATTCAGGCTATGGTAACAATTATGGCAATTATATGGGTTGGGGCAATCCAATCTACACGGTAATAAATTATAGCAAACCCAGAACTTTTAACAGAACATATACTTCTGGTTCAAACTTAAGTAGTTACAGAAATAATACCTACAATAATCGAAACAGTGCCTACAATAACAGTAATAATACTAAAGGGGATCCCAATAGAAATAGTAATATTACTCGTCGTATAACCCCTTCTCCTTCAAGTGGTGGTAATAATAGTAGCTATGATAGAGCAGTTAGAACATTTAGTTCTTCAGGAACATCAAGTACTTCTGGAACATCCAGTTCGGCGGGTGGTGCAAGTGGTGGTTTTAAGAGCACAGGAAGTAGCGCCCAAAGCGGAAGAGGCGGAAGAAACTAACATCTAATTCTTTACAATTCAAGAAAACATATTATTTGATGCGGTAGCATCAATGTACCCCTTTATACCTTGTATATGAAAAAAGTAATCTTACTAATCGCCTTGTTTTATACAATTGAAATTAACGCGCAAACTCCAGATGATGCATTGAGAACTGCATGGTTTACTCAAAATGGTACTGCAAGAAATTTAGCAATTGGAGGAGCGATGGGTTCATTAGGAGGTGATATCACCGCTAACCATATCAATCCGGCCGGACTAGGTTTTTTTAAGTCCAAAGAATTAGTTTTATCACCGGGATTTTTAATGAACAAGAATAAATTTAATTTCAGAGGAACTGATACAAGCAGCGTTAAAAATAATGCTACATTCGGTACATCCGGAATCGTTTTTGCTCGCAACTCCGGTAGACAAAGTAGGTGGTCGAGCACTGCGTTTTCGATTTCTATCAACCAAATAGCTAATTATAATAACACTGTACAATACAGTGGTTACAATAATGCCAGCTCATTTACAGAAAAATACCTGGAGGAATTAACACGTGATAGAGCAGATACCAACGCTGCGCTGAGTAATTATATTTTTGGCTCCTCCCTTGCATTTCGCACGTTTTTAGTAGACACCCTAGGAGGAGCAGGTGGCAGTATAATTGGCTATCAGAGCATGGTACCCTACTCTATAGGCATCTATCAGCAATATAATGCGCAAACTACCGGAGGCTATAATGAATTAGCATTTGGAGTGGCAGGTAACACGAATGATAAACTTTATTTAGGTGCCAGTTTAACGATACCTATTATAAAATATACTCGCAATCTTTTTTACAGTGAAAAAGATCCGACTAATAACGCTAACAATAATTTCAGCTTTTTTGAATACAAAGAAAGCTACAGTTCATCCGGCTCTGGAATAGGCTTAAAACTAGGGATGATTTATAAACCGCAACCCTCTGTTCGCATAGGATTTGCATTCCATTCGCCACAATATATAGGATTGACCGACAAAATTCGTTCCTCATTAATTGCCAATACAGAAACATACGCAGGACAAAAAAGTGAATCAAGTGATGCATTAAATAGTGGTAATGCGGGGGTAGTTAAATACAACATTACTACTCCATGGAGAATGATTGGTAGTGCAAGTTTTATGTTTAGTGAAGCTGCAGATATTCGTAAGCAAAGAGGGTTTATAACTGCAGATATAGAATATGTAAATTACAGAAGTATGCGTTATTTTGCAGCAGCCGAAAACTCAGTCGACGAAACGCTCAAAGCATATTACAGAACATTAAATGAGTTGATCAAAGACACTTATGTTGGAAATATCAACGCTAAAATAGGTGGAGAATTAAAATTTAATACATTCATGGCAAGACTCGGTGGTGCGTATTACGGCAGTCCATACGCAGATAAAACCTTACAAGTAAATCGGATCGTTGGCTCCGGAGGTATCGGCTACAGAAATAAAGGAATGTATATTGATGTAACGTATTCGCACATAATGAATAAAGATGTACAATTCCCATATAGGTTAAATGATAAGCCGAATACCTTTGCTACACAAACCGGTAATAGAGGTAGTATTATGGTAACACTTGGCTTTAAAATTTAAACTACTTCGATTTAGATATTGTGGAATGCATTATATTTATTTTTTATTAATATAATGCATTCCACAATTTAGTAAGAATCCAACCGAACAATATATATAGAAGTTTTACCTTTCTTGAAAAAACACTATATTTGTTAACCCTCCTTTTTAGTTTAATGTATAAACTATAAAAATTTACGTGTTATATACGTAGATTCTTGATTATTTATAAAAACCGTTTATGAGAAAATATATTTTTTTTATTTGCTGTTCTTTAATGTTTGAAAGTGCTTTCGCTAATAATATTTCTATAAAAAAGGTTGCAATTGTAGACACAAATAGAATTGCCAAAACTGCTTCTATCCGATTTAACATATCCTGGGAGAATTCCTGGAGAGATGATGTAAACTGGGATGCTGCATGGATTTTTATAAAATACCGATTGCCAAAGGATAGCGTTTGGCAATACAAACATCTGACCATGTCGACTAGTAACAATGAACCCGGACAAGGTAATACAATGATGAAGTTTGCCATTCCTGATGACCGAAAAGGTGTGTTTTATTATCGTCAGGCTAGTGGCGCAGGTAATATTAAAATGGACAGTGTAAAATTATTTTGGAATTACGGTGCAGATAATGTGAATGAAATTGATAGTGTAGAAGTTAAAGTTTTTGCTACTGAAATGGCTTATGTACCAGATGGAAACTATTGTTTGGGAGATGGAAATGGAAAACTCAGAAGCTCCTATTCGTTTCAGTTGAAAAATGCACCAAATAATTTTGTTACTATTACCAATAATTGGTCTCCCCTTATCAATACCTTCCAATGCTTAACCTGCGGTGGAAATGATGATGCGATATTAACCAATGCTGGCTTACGAATTTCGGGATTAAATGGCATAGATGTGACCGGAGATAAAGTAGCCGAGTACCCTGATTTTCCAACAGGATACAGAGCATTTTATGTAATGAAATATCCTGTAACTCAAGGTCAGTATGCAGATTTTTTAAATACCTTATCACTCAGGGATACTATATTACAGTTTTACATGTATCCGGTAGATACAACCAAGATTAAAAAAGTTAACCCAAAGTACAAGTTAGCACTTCAAAACCTTGATCCATTTTACTATAATATACCCATCGACATTCAACGACATACATTATTGCTTGATACAATAGAAGCAAAATATACGGTATCTAGACCAGATAGAGCTTTTGGAAAAGGCACTACTTATTATTATGAATCTTTCACGGATTGGGCATCCATGCGAATAATGACAGAATTAGAATATGAAAAAGCAGCAAGAGGATCACTTCCTCCAATGTATAAAAGTTATAGTAACATATACTTTGGCAATAACGACACTACACTTAATTGGTCAGGATTTGACTGGGCATGGGGCAACGATTCAATGATTGCCAGAAAAAATCAAAATGGGAATAACGTTCTAAATTTTAGTGGTACAGAAAATGGAACCGAATTTTTCAGCAATTACTCCGTCTACAATAGATACCTCAATCCTGCCCAAAGTAATATGGCCATAGGCACTTCTACCTCTGGCGGTGATGGAGGTGTAGGACCTTACAGAGTTGGAATTTTTGCCAACGATACCTCTTCGCGTATCTCATCCGGTGCAACGTATTATGGTATAATGGACTTTAGCAAAAATGTAGCTCAAATGACGATAAGTATTGGAAATAAGACAGCAAGAACTGTATCTTATAAAAAGAATGGAGATGGATTGTTAAATGCTTTAGGAGGTTCGGACATAGGAGAATTTTATACCCCAGACAATAATATGGGTCCGGCTATGATGAGTGGAACCTATATTTATAAGCAAAATGAAATTTCAGGAAGAAATAATTACGGAAATTTTATTGGGTTTAGATCTGTTCGTTCTGCACCATCAGACAATTAATAAATTTTATCTGTAGAGATATTGAAAAAACTATTAATCATACTTTTCATAGGGTTCCAAAGTGTTTCTTTTTCGCAGGTGTTACAATTAAAAAAACCGGCAAAAGGAGATGTGTGGCCAGCATATTCAACACAACGAATAGAATGGACTAGTTCCAATATTGATAATGTAAAAATTGAATACTCTTTAGATTCTGCTAAAACCTGGTACATTGCAATTAATAGCTACCCGGCCTCCGCACAATATTTTGATTGGGATGTTCCTAATAAAACTTCAGACAGTTGTTTTATTAAAATTACAGATATTGAAAATAGTACGGTATCAAGTAGCAATTATCCCGCTAATCCATTTAAAATTCCCAATCCAGGAATAGAACTAGAGCAATTACCCAACTCCGTAACAAGCAATACTATTTTGCCTATTTCCTGGATATCAAGTGGTATAAAAAAAGTTGACCTTTATGTTAGCTTCAACAATAAAATAAACTTCATAAAAATTGCAGACACGATCGATGCCAGGTATAATTATTATAATTGGCTGGTTCCTGATTCCATTGTTAATAATTGTTTCATAAAAATTCAAGATGCAACCATAAGTAAATTAACCGACACCTCGGATGTAGCATTTGCTGTAATTCCGAAAGCTTCAATAAATAAATCAAAATACAAAGGCGGCTTTTTTGATGGATACAGTTCTGCTAATAACCAATCAAAAGAAATTACTTTACTAAGTTTATTAAATGGTGATTCATTATTTGGTGGAACCATTCAAACGATTAAATGGAAGTTTTTAAATATTGAAAGGATAAATATTTATTATTCTTCGAATAATGGAAATAGCTGGCATCTTATTGCAGAAAACTACCCTGCTACTGCATCATCCTATAATTGGCAAGCCAGTAATA
>JBIIAP010000058.1:0-12122 GCA_044239855.1 Sediminibacterium sp.
ATTATTGTTTCGCAACATGCTGATTTAGATATGTCGCTGATTGGTGCGGTATTTGGCGCAGTTGGCACTGCCGGGCAACGTTGTACAACTACCCGAAGATTGATTATTCACGAATCGGTATATGATATCTTTACAACCAAATTGTCTAAAGCCTATCAGCAATTGAAAATTGGTGATCCATTGAATACAAACAACCATGTTGGTCCATTAATTGATCAACAAGCAGTAGAAATGTATTTAAATGCAATAGAACAGTGCAAAGAACAAGGCGGTAAATTTATAGTGGAGGGCGGTATTTATCATGATGATACAATAGAAAGTAATTGTTACGTTAAACCATGCATTGCGGAAGTAACCAATGAATTAGCTATTGTGCAACATGAAACATTTGCCCCAATATTATATGTAATGAAATATTCTACTTTAGAGGAAGCAATTGCCATTCAAAACAATGTTCCGCAAGGATTATCGTCTGCAATTATGACTTTAAATATCCGTGAAGCAGAACAGTTTTTATCTGCAAGTGGAAGCGATTGCGGAATTGCCAATGTGAACATAGGCACGAGCGGTGCTGAAATTGGTGGCGCTTTTGGAGGAGAGAAAGAAACAGGTGGCGGAAGAGAAAGTGGAAGCGATGCATGGAAAGCATATATGCGTAGACAAACCAATACCATTAATTGGGGATCACATTTACCACTGGCTCAAGGTATTAAGTTTGATTTATAATTAGATATCATTCACCTTATAAAAACCTTCTGTGCATATGCAATACAGGAGGTTTTTATTTGCAGCTACTATTTTATTGCAAAGGGTTTCCAGAAATATTGAAATTCAAAGAAAACTGATGAAACAAATTTCGTTGATAGAATCCGGTTGCGTATCGCACATGTAATTTTTTTAAAAAGACTCCAGCTCCGAAAGTAAACCCATTCAATCCATTGGAAACACCATAATTATTTAGCTCTTGCCGACGCATTAAATTAATACCTGCCGTGAGTTCAAGACGATCAGTTAAATAACACTGCGTTGCAAGAACTAAATGAGTAAAGATTTTTTGAGCTAATCCTTTGCTTGTAATGATTCCTTCAGATAAATTGTATAAAGTATCATTATAATAGATATTGAGTTGCTGAAGATGATGTGCAGTGAGGGAAAACTGCAAAGGGGCATTGATCAGTTTTTTACTAATCCCAAATTGAATATCAAAAGGCAATTCTTCTTTAATGCCATCATTTGAATACGAATTTAACTGACTACCCATGTTTTTAATAACTAAAGTAGATTGTAATTGAGTAGCATCATTATAATAGGTTAGTCCCAAATCAGCAGCCACTGCTGCCGAACGATATTGACCATAATTGGAGTGAATAAATTTTACAGTAGTACCTATTCTAAAATGATCTTTATAATTTTTTGACGCAATAATTTGAATAACATAATCATTAGGTTTCAAAGTCCCGAGGCTATTGCCATAAATATCTGTTTGGTTGATATTACCATAATTGAAGTATTGAATACCGGCTCCGATATTTAATTTAGCGTTGGAAAAATATTTTGCACAGGTGAGTGAATATTGACTTATACCCGCAATAAAGGAGTTAGCGGAAGTATTAACTTGTTGATCCATTTCTTTTCGCAGCAGTGAGGGTGCATGGAAAATCATTCCAACATCATTTGAAATGGATGAAACGTTTACCCCGCCTAAAGCGGCAAGTTGTGCCGAATTTGGCTGAGCAATAAAATTAAAAACAGCATTACCACCAAGTGTTTGAGAAAACCCGCTGGTGGAAATACATAAATAAGCTATTATTAATTTATACCAATTAAACATCTAGCAATAAAGCTAAACAAATTCTGCATTTAAATTTGAATTAAACCAATGCAATATCAATTACTTGCTGCATAGTTTTCACATAATGAAATGTTACCCCTTTTATAAATTCAGGATCTATTTCATCTACATCTTTTTGATTTAAATAGCAGAGAACGATTTCTTTTAACCCTGCTCGTTTTGCTGCTAATACTTTTTCTTTAATGCCACCCACCGGTAATACCTGACCACGAAGGGTTATTTCTCCTGTCATCGCCAGAAAGGGTTTTACTTTTCTACCAGTGAAAGCTGAGGTTAAAGAGGTGAGCATGGTTATACCTGCACTTGGCCCATCTTTTGGAACTGCGCCTTCAGGTACGTGAATATGTATATTTTTTTTCTGGAACAATTCAGCATCTATTCCCATCTTTTTGGCATTGGCTTGAATGAAACTTAATGCAGTTGTAGCACTTTCTTTCATTACGTTACCTAAATTTCCGGTTAGTTTGAGTTCCCCTTTTCCATCACTTAAAATCGTTTCGATAAAAAGGATATCACCGCCAACATAAGTCCAGGCCAACCCTACTACTACCCCAGGCATATTGGCGATCTTATAAATTTCATTATTATATTTAGCGTGCCCCAATATGGTTTCCACATCATTAGCAGATACGGTAGATTTTACTTTATTTTTAAGGGCTAATTCTTTTGCCAAAAAGCGCATGATGGAGGCCAATTGTCTGTCTAGTTCACGAACTCCACTTTCTCGGGTATATTGTTCTATTATTTTCTCGAGTACTTTATCATTTATTTTAATGTCTATTTTATCCAACCCATGTGCTTCTTTTTGTTTGGGTAAAAGGTGCCTTTTGGCTATTTCTATCTTTTCTTCAATAGCATAGCCACTTAAATCAATAATTTCAAGACGGTCACGCAAAGCGGGCTGAATATTTTGAATATTATTAGCGGTGGCGATAAAAAGTACTTTACTTAAATCGTATTCCAGTTCTAAATAATTATCATAAAAAGTATGATTTTGTTCGGGATCGAGCACTTCCAACAAGGAAGAAGAAGGATCACCTCTAAAATCATTGCCAATTTTATCTATTTCATCTAGTATCATCACCGGATTAGATGATTTACATTTTCTGATATTTTGAATGATTCTGCCCGGCATTGCACCAATATAAGTTTTGCGATGTCCTCGGATTTCACTTTCGTCATGCACACCTCCCAAACTTAATCTCACATATTTTCTTCCGATGGCATGAGCGATGGAACGACCTAAAGAAGTTTTACCTATTCCTGGAGGACCTAAAAAGCAAAGGATTGGGCTTTTCATATCACCCTTAAGTTTAAGCACTGCCAGATATTCCAGGATTCTACTTTTGATTTTTGTCATCCCATAGTGGTCGATATCCAGAATTTTTTTAGCATTCTTTAAGTCATAGTTATCGGAGGTATGCTCATCCCATGGTAAGTCAAGCATCAGGTCGAGGTGGTTATACACAATAGAATAATCCGGTGTGGAGGGATGCATTCTTTCCAGCTTTTGAATTCCGGTATTAAACGCAGACTTTGCAGTATCGGGCCATTTTTTGGCTTCTGCCTTTTTCTTCATTTCTGCAATTTCTCTTTCATTGGAGTCTCCGCCCAATTCTTCTTTGATACTTTTAAGTTGTTGCTGTAAGAAATAGTCGCGTTGTTGCTTATCTAATTCTGTTCTGGTTTTATTAGTTACTTTATCTTTTAATTCAGCAAACTGGAGTTCGCGCTGAAGGATATGGATCAATTTGTCAGCTCTTTCTTTGATGTCATGAATTTCTAATAAAGTTTGTTTTTCGTTAATATCACTATTCAGATTGCTGCTTACAAAGCTGATCAGAAAAGCCGGATTTTCTATACTTTTTAAAATAATGGAGGCCTCAGTTGGCAGATTAGGCGAAAGCTGAATAATTTGAGTGGCTAAATCTTTAATAGAGCTAATATAAGCATTAAAGTCAGCCGTTTCAGGGGCATCTTCTTCCGTAAAAAGACTAATAGAGGCTTTAAAATAGGGGTCATCCGTAATCATTTCAAGCCATTCGAAGCGTTTTTTTCCTTGTATAATGATGGTTGTTCCGCCATCGGGCATTTTAATGAGCTTAACAATTTTAGCGACTGTACCAATTCTGCAAAGGTCATGAGGTTGCGGCTCTTCAATATTGGCATCTTTTTGAGCAATTACCCCTATAAGCTTGTCTGTTTTATATACATCGGTAACCGCATTGATGCTTTTATCTCTTCCAACCGTTATAGGCAAAACAACTCCAGGGAATAATACGGTATTTCTTAAAGGGAGGATTGGCAATTCATTGGGTATTACCATTGCTTTATCCTGATCGCTTTCCTGTTCATTCATGGGAATTATCGGCATAAAATCGGTGTCATCTACAAGACTAAAAGGCAATTTCTCTTTCAACATATCATTTTCTTTGGTCAAAGTGTCATATAAAACTTAAAAAACATATTCGTAATTACAACAGGAGAGTATAGACAATATTAATGCCATTACTTAAATTGGCATTCGGTGCCAATAACTGGTACAAAAAAAATCCTCCCGATAAATGTACCGGGAGGATTTTCTTCTTGCAAGAAGTAATATAAAGTAACGAGTACTTAGTATTTACTTATTTCTTTGCAGCAGAATCAGCTTTAACAGCTGTTGTGTCAGCAGCAGCAGCAGCAGAATCAACAGGAGCAACAGTAGAATCTACTGTAGTAGCAGTTGAGTCAGCAGGAGCTTCAGTTTTTGCAGCATTGTTACAAGCAGTCATTAAACCTGCTACAGCTAGAATTGCGAATACTTTTTTCATTTGTACTTGTTTTTTTTGGTTTTTGAATGGTGGCAAAGATAATGTACCAGCGTAATTTTCCAAAATTTAACGAATATTTTTTACTTTTTTCTGAAAAATATTCTTATTGGAACCCCTTTAAAGTCAAAATTTGCTCTTAATTGATTTTCTAAGTAGTTTTTGTAAGGCATTTTAATGTCGTCGGGGAAATTGGTAAAGAAAGCAAAAGAAGGTACAACCGTAGGCAATTGTGTTACAAATTTAATTTTTATTGAATGACCGCGAACAACAGGTGCATGGTAACTTGCAACGGCTTTTAGCATTACTTCATTCAATTGAGAGGTAGGTATTTTTCTCATTTTACTTTCATAAACTGCTAATCCCAACTCTATTGCTTTAAAAATTCTGGTTTTTTCAGTTACAGAGATAAATAAAATAGGTACATCGTTAAAAGGTGCTAATTTTTGTTTGAGTACTTTTTCATAATCTCTTGCTGTATTGGTTTCTTTTTCAACCAAATCCCACTTATTCACCAACACAACAATCCCCTTTCCTTTTCGGGCAGCCAAGCTAAAAATAGTTATGTCTTGAGCTGTTATTCCTTTATGCGCATCTATCACTAACAAACAAACATCTGCTTCATCCATTGCCTTAATTGCACGAATGATAGAATAAAATTCGAGGTCGTCTTTTTCTTTGCTTTTTTTACGAATACCTGCGGTATCAATCAGCATAAATTCTTTCTGAAAAAGCTTATAATGGGTGTGAATTGTATCGCGGGTTGTGCCTGCAATATCACTTACAATAGTTCGCTCCTCTCCTATCAAAGCATTTAGCAAAGAGGATTTACCTACATTAGGCTGACCGATAATTGCAAATTTGGGAAGTTCATTTTCACGGATGGTATCATCTGCTTCCGGAACAGAGATATTTTCTACAACTGCATCTAATAGGTCTCCGGTTCCGCTACCTGAAATACTGCTCAAGAAAAAGGTATTATCAAATCCAAGGCTATAAAATTCAGTGGCTTCTAATTCACGGGTACCATTATCTACTTTGTTAACCACAACAAAAACGGGTTTACTGCTTCTGCGCAACAAATCGGCCATGGATTCATCTAAATCTGTAATTCCTGTTGCTACATCAACCATAAAAATGATGGCATTGGCTTCATCTATGGCAATTTTAACTTGTTTGCGAATTTCTGTTTCAAAAATATCCTCACTCTGAGGCACAAAACCGCCTGTATCTATTAGGTTAAAAACCTTTCCATTCCAATCAGCAACGCCATATTGTCTATCACGTGTAACGCCACTAATATCATCTACAATGGCTTTTCGTTGTTCCAATAATCTATTAAAAAAAGTGCTTTTGCCTACATTTGGCCTTCCTACTATTGCTACGGTATAACTCATGAATTGTATTATAAAGATGAGGTAATCAGCTACATTTTATTGGTAGCCATATTCTTTTAGTTGTAAATCATTATCACGCCATTTGGGTCTAACTTTCACAAATAGCTCTAAAAATATTTTTTGCTGCAGAAATATTTCAATGTCTCTTCGGGCGTCCATCCCTATCTGACGAATCATTTTTCCTTTTTCACCGATGATTATTGCTTTTTGGGTTTCCCGATGCACTATAATATCGGCCTGAATTTTAATCAGTGATTCTTTTTCCTTAAATTCATTTACCATTACTGCGGTATGGTAGGGAATTTCATCAGCAAATAATTCATAAATTTTTTCCCGAATCATTTCAGCAACAAAAAATTTGGTAGGCAAATCACTTAGGTCTTCTTCGCTGTAAAAAGGTAGGCCTTCCGGAAGCATTTCAATAATTGCATGAAGCAATTTGTTGAGATGAAGTTTTTCCAGCGCACCTATTTTAATTATTTTTTTGCAATAGGGTTTATTGCCGAAAAAAGATTCTGCTAATGCAATTCTTCCATTTCCGGCGATATCAATTTTATTTAGTACAATTAAAGCTGGTACTTTTAATTTTAAGGAAGAAAAAATTGCGTCACATTCTTCAAAAGATTCGTTGGCATCAACCATCAGCAATGCCAAATCGGCATCTTCCAGGGCACCTTTAACTGTATCCATCATTTTTTGATGGAGCTTGTATTTGGGGTCGATAATTCCGGGTGTATCAGAAAAAATAATCTGGTATTCGCCTGGTTTATTTAAAAAAGCTTTGATTCGATGACGGGTTGTTTGCACTTTGGGGGAAACAATAGCCATTTTTTCACCGATAAGCGCGTTTAATAAAGTGCTTTTGCCGGCATTAGGTCTGCCAAAAATGTTTACAAAGCCGGATTTCATGATGCGAAGTTAAAATAAAAAAGCCTCTATTGAGGCTTTTTGAGTTAAAGAGTTGCGAGAGAAGGGATCGAACCTCCGACCTTCGGGTTATGAGCCCGACGAGCTACCGCTGCTCTATCTCGCGATGTTTGATTAGAATGCAAATGTATGGTAAATTAAAATTATCACCAATTTTAATTTAAATTAAAATTTATATGCGTACCAATGAGCTATGATTTTACTCGAAAAAAAAAATGGGAATCAACATGATAAAATCTTATACTTTGTAATTTTGTATTGAATATTGCAATTTTTCCTAAGTTAAACTGATGCTATTTAATTCTCCCGAATATTTCATCTTTTTGCCAATAGTATTTGTGCTATATTGGTTTTCGTTTAGTAAAAGTGTAAAAAATCAGAATATATTAATAGCCAGCTATTGCTTCTATGGATGGTGGAGTTGGAAATTTCTTATTTTAATTGGCGCATCAACATTAATGAATTATTTATATGGAATTGGGGTATCATCCGAAAATAAGAAAAAAGCAAAACTATTTCTTAAGATAGCCCTAATCAATAATTTGGGTATTCTCGGAATTTTTAAATAATTTAATTTTTCTGCTGATCAAATTCGGTAAGGCGCTGAAATGATTGGCATGCATCTAGATCCGATTATTTTACAAATTGCTTTACCAATTGGCATATCATTTTATACCTTTCACGGAATTTCATACGTATTCGACATTTACAGAGGCACGAGGAAACCTGTAAAAAATTTTAAAGAATATGCAATATTTGTTTGTTTTTTCCCGCTTCTAGTAGCTGGTCCAATAGAAAGAGCCAATCATCTTTTACTACAGGTTCAAACAAAAAGATTTTTTAGATACACGCAAGCCGTTGAAGGATGCAAGCTAATACTTTGGGGTATGTAAAAAAATGGTAGTAGCAGATACTATCGCAATATCAGTAGATCAAATATTTGGCCATTATCAAATACATAGTTCAACTACATTAATTTTAGGAGCTAGAGGTTGCACTTTTCAAATCTATTGTAGTTTCAGTGGATATACAAATATTGCAATTGGGAGTGCTAAACTTTTTAGATTTGAATAATTAAGCATATTAATACAATTGAGTATTTTATTTTTAATTTAAATATAATCACTAATAATTCCAAAAACAGTTTAACTTGTAGCATCATCAAGATTTTAGTAATAAATATCCTAAGTATAACTGATGCTATTTAACTCTCTCGAATATTTTATCTTTTTGCCAATAGTGTTTATGCTATATTGGTTTTTGTTTAGTAAAAGGGTAAACAATCAGAATATACTAATATTAATAGCCAGCTATTGTTTCTATGGATGGTGGAGTTGGAAATTTCTGATTTTACTTGGCGCATCAACACTAATGAATTATTTATATGGATATGGGGTGTCATCCGAAAATAAAAGAAAAGCGAATATTTTTCTCTGGATTGCAGTAATAACTAATTTAGGAATACTTGGCTTGTTTAAATATTACAATTTTTTTGTCAGTCAATTTCAAAAAGTTGGCAGTGAAATTGGAATACATATTAATCCAATATTGCTAGAAATTGGTTTACCTGTAGGTATTTCATTTTATACTTTTCATGGGATGTCATACCTATTTGATGTACACAAGGGATCAAGAAAACCGGTAAATAAGATTATTGAATACGCAGTATTCATTTGTTTTTTTCCATTATTAGTATCCGGCCCTATTGAACGATCAAATCACCTTTTGCCGCAAATAAAAACTAAAAGAATTTTTAATTATAGCCAGACGGTAGAAGGCTGCAGATTAATACTATGGGGGATGTTTAAAAAAGTAGTAATCGCAGACAGCATTGCATTTTATGTAGACGATATATTTAATAATTATTCGTCTCACAACTCTTTAACCTTAATTCTTGGCGTAATCGGTTTTAGCATCCAAATATATGGCGACTTTAGTGGTTACACTGATATTGCAATCGGTACCGCAAAACTTTTTGGATTTGAATTACTTAGCAACTTTAAGTTTCCCTACTTTTCAAGAGATGTAGCAGAGTTTTGGAGAAGATGGCATATTTCATTAACCTCTTGGTTTAGAGACTATTTATACATTCCACTTGGTGGTTCTAAAAAAGGAAAAATCATTAACATTAAAAATGTATTAATCATTTTTTTAATTAGCGGATTCTGGCATGGGGCAGGATGGAATTTTATAATTTGGGGAGCTATTAACGCATGTGGTTACTTCCCATTATTGATTTTAAATACAAATAGAACATACGCAAAAGAAATTGTAGCCGTAAACAGAACACTGCCTACAATAAAAGAGCTATTACAAATGTTATCAACGTTTGGGTTTATCAGCTTCTCCAGAATTTTTTTTAGAAACAGAAGCGTTAATGATGCAATAAACTACATTAAGGGAATATTCACCAATTTTCAATTTCCTGGTGAATTTTTGCTTTATACAAATATGTTTATTTACATTATACCTTTAATAATAATAGATTGGTTTTTAAGAAGAGATGAAAGAAAATTAAGAATGATAGAATCTCCTTTAATCCGATATAGTACGTATATAACATTTTCTATTTTAATTATTTCATTAATGATTATACGAAGCGGTAGTAATAAGAATTTTATTTATTTTCAATTTTAAGTAAATAAATATTTTATAAAGATAAAAGGGTAAAAAAAGGCAAGAAAAGAAATTAGAATATTTCTATCATAAGTAGAAGAATATATAAATTATGAAAAGGTTTATCATAAAATTATCTAAACTACTAATTGTACTTTTAATAATTATTATGTTTTTAGCATTTTTTCTTGAAGCTGTTATAGAAAAAAATACTGAAAGTAAACAATTATTATCGCATGATAATTGGAATAGCAATATCAATAAAAATTATGACATGCTATTTATTGGGAACTCAAGGGTTTGGGTTCAAATAGATGCTGAGTTAATTAGCAATAAAACTAATTTTAAAGTTTATAATCTAACACAAGATGGCAGAGGCGCTAATATATTATGGTATAAGTATAAACAATATTTGAAAACCAATACTGATCCAAAAGAAATATTCTTACAATTCGATAGTAAATTCATTTCTGACATTTACAGTAAATCATTTTATGGCAAAGAAAATTATTTAACATATGTGTATCACAATCCATTACAATTAAACAATTTATTTAAGGATGAATTTGGATTTAATGATTTTGAAACATATATCCCTTTAATCCGTTATTATCATAATCAAGAAATTTTATATGCACATATTACCGGAATTCAAAATTATGATTCGGTTGATAGAAAAACTTACAAGTATAATTATGCCCCAATGAATTATACTTGGAATGCAAATAAAACGTGGAATGCGATTTGGGATAAGCCTTTGATTTATAACTATAATTCAAAAAACATCAACTATATCGATTCATTTAGAATTTATTGTCAAACTAATAATATAAAACTTCATCTATTTCATCCACCACAATCATGGACTTCCTATAATAAAAGATTGAAAAATAATACGGAAGTATTACAAAATTATGCAAGCAAGTATAATGTAGATTTTCATGATTTTAATAACATTATTTATAATGACTCCACTTTATTTTATAATCACACGCACTTGAATTATAATGGAAGTCAAATATTCACTAATCAAATTATTGAACATTATTTTAACAAAAAATAATTATTCAACTAACTCAAACTCCTGAACTTTATAAATTAAACTTGCTTCTTGCTTAGTGCCTGTTATTTGTGCCAGATTTGTGCCATTGACAAGTTTCACATTAACAATTTTAACGCC
This sequence comes from Sediminibacterium sp., assembly GCA_044239855.1. Classification (GTDB taxonomy): domain Bacteria; phylum Bacteroidota; class Bacteroidia; order Chitinophagales; family Chitinophagaceae; genus Sediminibacterium. The sequence continues at coordinate 10,783 of JBIIAP010000058.1, forward strand.
AGAATTAAAAAAAGTAACTTCACCAGGTGTACTATTAAAAGAGTACTTTATAGATAACCCTTTACCTGAAGTATCTACCCCACTTATAGTTGCATTGATTGCAATAGCATAATTTGTACTTGGATTAATACAAGATCCCGGCTTTATTTCGCTTCCATCTTCATAAACAAATGCAATACTTTTAGGAGTTATTGCTAAAGGTATCGTTTCTGTTTCTGAAACTTCTTTTTTGCAAGATAAAAGGGTTACCAGAACACAAAAGAAAAGGAATAATTTATTGAACGTTAAATTTATTGCTATTTCATTGCGTTTAATATAACTGTACATACTATTTGATTAAATTTATTGAGCAATAATAATTTCTTTTGTGACTCCATCTAGTTTCACTTTATAAGTACCTGCTTCTAAATTGGTGAAAATAGTTTGTCCCTTAGAAATAGGCTGTGATACAAAAAATTGGCCATTTAGCTCAATGGAAACTACAGCACCCTCAACAGGGTAGACTACTTTGATTTCCCCTTTAGCGTAACAAACAACATTTTTTCTATAATAAGTTATTGCCTGTTTAATTGAAACCATCCACTCTTTAAGCACTGACTCATCTTCAGATCTTACACGTATCAATACAGGATTAGTAAAGTTTATTGAATTGGAGCCAGAAATAAGCGGATTGGTTTCAATAAATGCATTAGCCCCTATGCTCAATGAAAAAATTGCATTCATTGCTGTTACATCTGCTTGCTTTTCTATATAAATTCCAATTTTGGTGCTATCAAAAATTATGTTTTTACGAACGATATTTTTAAAATTAAAGTCTATAATATCTGCCCTTGAACTTAAAGCAGGACTTGCAAAACTATAAGCCTGAAATAAATTACCAATATGTTGATTACTAGTAAAGGGATTAGTTTTAATGACATCTTTAACTACATTTTTTTCTGAATCGTAAATTTTAAAATTTACTGTTTCATTTTCAATATTGGAAAAAACTGTTAAGTATGCATAATATCTTTTTTGATTGTCAACATATATTAAATTAGCCACGCCTCTACATTGACCATTTACAAATGCAGCAACCTTATCATTTGTATTAGCTAAAGTCTTTCCATCGACATTTAAAAAGCCAACAAATGTCATAGTATACTGAAAATTATTAGCATTAACAGTCCAATTAGGAGACTGAGCAATAATTGTATTAGCTTTAAACAATAGCAACAGCAATGAAAGACTAAATTGCTGTAGCATTCTTCTTATGAACTCTTTTGAAATCATAAACCTTTATTTCTTTATCAGTTTAATACAGATTGCTTAAACACTTTATTTAGCATTGTTTGTCCATT
>JBIIAP010000059.1:0-12081 GCA_044239855.1 Sediminibacterium sp.
GGAAGCTGGCCTTGTGCTTCCATATCCAACTACTTTTAATCTGGATGGATTTACATTGTAGCTTATGAAATAATTTTTTACTGAAATTGCTCTTCTTTCTGATAACTTTTGATCATACAAGGCATTGCCTTCATTATCAGTATGTCCACTTATAACACACTGGTACTCTTTAAAAACATTCATCAAATCCTTTATTCCTGACAAAGTGCCAAAAGAATTTTGTAAATCGTATTGATCTAAATTGAAGAATACCGCAAATATCAATGTATCCGTAGTATTTACCTCTTGTGCCTTATCGGACGCAGCACTATTCAATCGGTCATAGTTTTTAGTATCAGCGGTAACGGCTTGTTCGTTTTGAATATTATATGCTCTTCTTCCTTTGCTTGTATTATACAAACTTTCAGAACGCTCGATATCTTTTGAATAGAGGGTAACCGGATATATTTCTTTTTTATTTAAACTCTCCCAAGTGTCTTTTTTATTAGTTGTCAAAAAAACTTCAGATCGTCTGTTAGCTAGTTGTTCTGTTACATCATATTGATTGTCTTCACATTGCTTAACTAAATAACGCTTACCGTAATAACTTTCTACAATTCTACCTGCTGCTATGCCCATATCTATCAAATACCTGGTTACAGCGGCAGATCGTTTATTCGATAATTTAATATTATAATCAAAATCAGCTGAACAATCTGTGAAAGAACCAATTATTGCATTCAATTCTTTCTGGCTGTTCAATCGCTTTACTAACTCATTTAATACAATTTCATCGTTTTTAGTTAACTCATATTTATCTAACTCATAATATACTACGAACTTTTCATAATCATTTCCGGCGACTTCTTCATAAACTTCTTTTCTTTTTGTAGCCAACTTTTTATTAACAGCATCCACGATGCTAACCTCTTCTTTCGATAAATTAAACTGACTTATATCTTTACCATCGTCTTCATTCGACAAATCAAATTCGCCTAAATCTTTATCCTCATTTTCTGTAGAAATATTTTTTGTTAACCGATGTCCTTCTCTATCATCAATAGTAATTTTATACTGATTATTTTTTCTACCCATCAACATGTATTTACCGGCAGAATCGGTGAGGGCACTATCTATCATTCGGTCACTATCTAAATGGTATAATTTCACTTGTGCATCTTTACGCGGTAATTTGTTAATAACCGTTTTGCCATATAGTTTTACGCGTTCTTTAGGATCGTATTCAAATTCAAAAATATCATCACTGCCATATCGGTTAGAGCTGAAGTACCCACCGATACCACTTCTACTATATCCTAAATCATCTTTATTGCTGTTTACAGGAGCTCCCACATTTTCAACGATGTTTTGTTCGGGTAAATATTTGAAAACATCTAACCCACCTAATCCGCCATGTCCATTTGAACTAAAATATAAGTATCCCCCATAGTATGTAGGAAATAATTCATTGCCTGCGGTATTGATCATTTCCCCTGCATTTACCGGCTTACCCCATTTACCATCCGTTTGTTTTTCAGTAACATAAATATCAGTACCTCCAAATCCGCCTTCCCGATCAGTTGCAAAATACAATTTGGTTCCATCATCGGAAATTGCAGGATGGAAAATAGAAGTTCCTTTTTCGTTGATAGATAATTTAGTGAACTTTGACCAATCCTTATTGTTTTTCCGCTTCGCTGTCCAGATTTCTAATTCACTAATTCCACGATTTATTTTTTGATTTTTAGTAAAGTAAGCTTCTTTACCGTCTTTTGTAAAGCTTATAGAACCAAAATTACCTTTGCTAATTTTGAATTGTTCACTCAAAAAAGGCACTTTTACTATATCGTTGTACTCATATCGTTTTAGATCGAAATTGGGAGAAAATATATTATTATCGTTAACAGAAATCAACGTATAATCCGTAATGCTTCTTCGTATTTTTTTTTCAGTCCAGGCGTAACCTTTTGAGTTTTCTATTCTAAGGTTTTGCTTGTAAGACTGAAAAAACAATTGTGAAAAGGGTTTGGCGTCCCAACCAAACTCTTCATTGCGGCGAACTCTATGACCACGATTTGATTCAAAAACAAAGCCGCTATCTAATAATGTCGGACTAAATTCATTCATGGGTGTATTAACTTTTAAATAATACAGATTGTAATCAATCGAGTCCTTACTATACACCACATGGTTATAAAACCCTAATTGCCTGGTTTTGTATAGTTTATAAATTGAACTACTTGAATCTATATTATTACCAGCAAGTAAAGCGTCGTATGCTTTAACTGCTTTTTCATACATACCCATATTAGCATACAACTCTGCTAACACATTGTCTTTTACTTCGCCTAGCAAAGATGCCTTTTCATAATAGAGCAATGCACTATCGTATTGATTATTAATTTTATAGCAATAGCCTAAATCTTTCAAAGCATCTGTGTCATCTGAATGATGGAACAGATGTCGTTTATAGAAAGGGATAGCATACGCAAAACGTAAATTTGAGAATTCTCGTTTTGCAACAATAATTGCGGAATCCCGGCCTCTTTGCTTTTGAGCTAAACTAAGAATAGGCAAGCATAAAAATATAATAATTACGAAGCGTTTCATACACTAAAAAAATCTAGTAGATTTATATCCTTGCTTTCGACTAAATTCAAATCGTAACATTAATTCATGACTACCGCTATTAAATGCTTTAAGCTCTGATAAGGTCATGTCGTAAGCATACCCAATTCTAAACTGTTTACTTGCTTGCATCTCTACCATTCCAATAACTGCATCACCGGTTCTGTAAGAAGCTCCTACCCCAAACATGTCTTTCAGCCATATATTAAAATTTATGTCTGCTTCATAAGGCGCTCCACTTACTGATTTTAACATCAAAGATGGTTTTAGTTTTACATCATCACCCATGTTTATCATCATACCAAGATTTACAAAAAGATGAAAGTCATTTACCTTTTGTATACCGGATGTAATTAAGTCTAAGCCAGACAATCTGGAACGCAACACATTCGGAACCGATACGCCAGCATAAAAGTGGTCGGTATTATAAAAAATACCTGCACCAACGGTTGGCATCCATGTATTGAAATTTTGATAAAAAACAGGATCATCTGGTCTTATTCGATTAGACACTTGCGTAAGATTTGCACGATAATTCATCATTCCAACCATTAAACCTCCGGACAAAACGCTTTTGTCAGAAAGGTGAAGTCTGGCAGAAATCATGGAATTGGCGCCAGTTGCTCTTTCTACGCCTAATCGGTCGTCATATAACTGCAAACCTAAACCAACTCTATTGTCATTTATAGCTCCATCAATACTTACTGAAGTGGTTTTTGGTGCACCCGGCAATCCCACCCATTGAGAGCGATGAAATGTATTTAAACTCAATGCCTCACGATTACCAGCATAAGCAGGATTAATACTCAACATATTAAACATGTACTGTGAATACATTGGTTCAGTTTGTGCGGAAATATCCCCAGACAAGCTCAACAACAACAAAAACAGTAGTTTTTTTATAGTATTCATTGTTTTACTTTTTAAAAGCAGACGGTATTTTTAACTGACTGCTCACCAGCTAATTTTTTACCTGCCGATTGTTAAAGTACCAACATATTTTTTAGTGATTCCAGATGCCTTATTTGCTGTAACCATATAAAAATATGTACCCGGAATTAAATATTGACCCAATATATTTGATGTTGCACTTCTGCCATCCCAATCATCTTTATAATTAAAACTATTATATACTACATTACCCCATCTATTGAATACATATAATGAAATAGTTGTAGTAGCATTGTGTTTAATTGTATATGTATCATCAATCCCATCATTATTAGGTGAGAATCCATCCGGTATAAATACGTCATCCGCTGATAAAAGGAACGGAGTTGGCGTCCTAATTGTGCTATCGGTTGGATTAATAACCGGATCATTTGATTCAAGTGATACCGTATCACCCACCGGCGACACCGCAGTTAACTTAGCAACATTCAAATAATTACTATCGGTGGCGTTAGTGGTATTTACTTCTACAGATAGTAAAATAGAATCAGTTTTACCCGCAGGTAATTTAGAATCAAGAGTAATTAAATCTATAACGCCAACACCGTCATACATTTGATTTTTGTATAGAGAATCTGAAGTTAGTATCTCTTGTACGACAAACTTACTTCCGTTTTTAAATACTTTTGAAAGATCATCCTGAACCTGAACATTACGATAATCGTTACTGGTATTGTTCACTAATTTAATCTTGAATGTTACAATATAGCTCGAGTTATTTACCGGTGTAATTTGTGCTAAGGTTTTTAGAACATCGGGTTTAGCAACAACCGAAATACTTAGTTGCTTAATTAAAATATATAATGTAGCTTTTGCACATGCAGTAGGTGATCCATCATCACAAACCGAATAAGTTATACTCAATGGCCCGCTTATATTAGTTTTTGGTGTAAATATATAAGCGCCATCATTATTTAATACAAATCTGCCTTGCGGCAACAAAGTGTCTTGCGGTGTTACTGTTTGTATGTTTTTCTCCGGATCAATATCATTATTTAATAAGTTATCGATGATAGGTTTTGTACCAATTGTGCTGTTATAATCATCAGATGCAAAAGTGGTATTCAGCGCATTAGCATCTAAAACAGTAATTACCTGCATAGCTATTGCACATTGTATGGTGGGACTATTGTCACAAACAGTATAATACAATGTATCATTTCCAGCAAAGTCGGTATTGGGTGAGTAGGTTACATTTCCCGTTAAGCCGTCTACTTTTGCAGTGCCATTTTTAGGCGGGGCGGTAACTAATACAGAAGCAGGAACCAGACGACTATTGTCATTATTTGACTTGTCATTTGCAAGTGTTTTAATAGTAACCGCAACATTTAATTTTGTAGCTGCAATATCTGTATTAGCCACTGGAGGATTGTTACTATTTAGATCTAAGACTGTAATGGTTAAAGGCACAGGCGGACAATTAGCTGACTGACCAGGGGCACAAACCTTAACCATGTATATGTAGATTCCGGGGGCTATAGCTGTAAATGTATAGCTGCCATTAGGATTCATAACAATGTTAGCACCTTTTGGATTAGTGGTAACCGGTTCAGGTGTGCCATACGTAGAACCATATACTACATCATCATTTGTAGCTACATTTCCTATTACTGGAACGTTAACATACGTATTATTTACATCTGGTTTTGTTACAGCATTCATGCCCTGTGGACTAACAAGAATATGTAAAGTAGCTTTTGCACAACTTTCCGGATTCCCCCCACATACTGTGTAAGGTATATCTACCGGACCACTAAATCCCGGTGCCGGAACAAATGTATAATTACCATCAGATTGTATGGAAATAGTTCCGGTTGATTTCGGAATAGTATCATAAACAACTACTGCAATTGATGCGCCACTTGTGTTGTAATCATTGCTAATTACCGAACCTTGAACAGGCGTTTGAATACCAGTTGTAGTGTAATCGTCTCCGGCTATAGTTATAGGCAACGCACTGTCTGGAAGAACTAGTATAAAGACTTCAGCTGAATCACATTTTTTTGGAATAGCATCATCACAAATAGAGTAAGTAAATAAGTCTAACCCACTAAACCCTTTATTTGGCGTATATTTTACAGTTCCATCAGGCAATACCATTAAAGTACCATTGCCCGGATTGTTTAGTATACTGATGCTAGCAGTATCTAAAGCACATCCAACATTTCCACATTTGTCATTACTTAAGATATGGATGATGGTAGAACTATCTTTTTTAGTTGTGGCGATATCTGTGTTGGCAACCGGTGGATTTAAAATACTGTTTGGTTCTAATACGGTAATGGTTAAAGGAATTAAAGGACAATCAGAGATCTGACCAACAAAACATGCAGGTACTACATAATAAAATACCCCTGGATTACTAGAGAAGAATTCATACGACCCATTGGCCTTTAATGTAATTGTAGCCTTATCAGGATTTTGCTGACTTGGCACCGGTGTACCATATGTTGTTCCTGCAAAAGCAGTATCATTGGTATGCACATTTCCATAAACCGGTTGATATACATAAGTTACATTAAAGTCAGGGTTATATTTAATCACTTGTACATTTAATATTGCGGCAGCACTCACGCAACCATTTACTACTGCTGCAACCGAAATTTTACCCCCTATGATTCCTGCAACAGTTGAAATGGAATTGCTGGAAGAAGACCCTACCCAACCATTCGGCAAAGTCCACACATAACTAGATGCTCCTGGTACAGCGTTCGTACTATACACTTTATTAGAAAAGCCGGGAATCAATTTTTCTCCAACAATAGCTGTTGGGAGATTCGGGGCAGCAGGAGGTGGATTAATCACTAAAGTGGTTGCAGCACTGATACAACCTGCTGCGCCTTGAGTATATACACGGTAAGTTCCGGGAGCTAATCCTTTAAATATATTATCTGCTTTAAAATTAATACTATCTATACTATATACTTCACCCGAATTACCGGAAGGCGTTACGGTGATGGTACCTGTTAGGTTTTCACAAGTAGGCTGAGCAGTAACAGTAGCAACAGGGGCTGCAATCGTTTTAGGCCGTTCATTTACAATAACAGTTACCCCATTACTTTCACAACCAAGATTGTTTTTAACCCTTACAGTATAAATACCTGCTTTAACATCACTAAATGACATAGCGGACTGATAATTAGATCCATCTATACTATAGGAGTATTCATTACCAGCCGGACTATTTACTGAGATTGTTGCAGTTGAATCTAAACAAGATGGCTGTACGATAACGCTTGCAACCGGAGTAACCGGAGTTGGCGGTTGTGTATTAATTGTAACCAATACTGCATCACTTGCGCATTTCATACTATTTTTTGCAGTAACACTATAATTACCCGGTACAATGTCATTAAATATTGGGGATACCTGATATTTTACTCCATCAATACTATAAGTAATATCATTACCTATAGGACTGGTAACTTCTATAATACCAGTTGGTTTTAAACAACCGGGCTGCTCAGTAATATTTACAACAGGTGTTGTTGCTTTTGAACTAAATTCAACTTTCTTAGCGGAACTTGATGTAACACAACCATTGCTATCTGTAACGGTAACCATATAATTCCCCTGAATAAATGCTTCGTACTTATTGGTAATAGCATTTCCAATTGGCAAACTATCGATTAACCACTGATAGCTGAATATGCCTGCTGCACTAGTTGCAGTAGCTTCTAGCTGAACAACAGCACCAATACAATTCTTACCATTTGCAGGATCAATGGTAACGTTCAACACAGGTAAAGCCCCATTCAAATTAATTTTAGTTTCACATGAAGTAGCGGTTAATCCGGATGCACTATCGAATACCAATACTTTATAAATTCCACTATCTTTAGCGATATAAAATGAAGAATCAGCCCCTGGAATATTAACACCATTTTTTTGCCATTGATAACTGAGTCTTGCCAAAGTATCTGCCTCCACTTTCAAAGAAACACTATCACCTAAACACATATTATTAGATCCGGGCGTTCCGATTGTAGACGGATCATTTATTTTAGTAATGGGAGATAAGTTGCTACAACCATTGCCGCTGGTGACCTCTACCTGATAACTACCTGATTCTTTAACTTGAAAAGTAACGTAAATAGCAGTATCTATTTTAACACCATCTTTAAACCATTGGTAATTTGTACCGGATGTATATGTGGCCCCTAATATTAAACTAGTACTACCGCAATTTGAAAATGCCAAATTTGATACTTTAGTAATAAGTGCCTCAGGCAATTCACTAACGGTAACAATTGTAGTATCACTCCATTCACTAATACAACCAAATTCGTTAGTTACCTGTACGTTGTAGTTTCCTGAAAGTTGAACATCATAATAGTCCTGATTCGCACCATTTATCACCATTCCATTTCTAAACCATTGATTGCCATATCTGCTACTTGAATTCAATCTAACAGTTGTACCCGCACAAATATTAGTTGCGCTATCGGCTGTAATAATAGGCTTTTGAGGTGTTGGAGGTTGATCATTAATTCTAACAGAAGTAGGCTGACTTATACAACCTAAGCTGTTCTTTACATAAACTGTGTGATAGCCTGCTGGTATATTGGTAAATGTTGCGTCAGAACGGAAAGCTAGCGTATCCAATTGATATGTTAAACCGCTACCTACTGGATTGCTAACAACTATTGTTCCTGTAGCAATTATACAACTTGGTTGTAGGGTAACGTTGAGTATGGGGGCATTAGGTGTGGCAGGCTGTGTATTGATAGTAACATTTGCAACAGCACTAACGCAACCAACCTCATTTTTAACCCTAACAGCATAGCTACCTGCTGGCATTTGAGTAAATGTGGGACTTGTCTGATAATTTATCCCATTAATACTAAAAGTATAGTTGGAGCCAGTAGGGCTATTTACATTAAATGTTCCGGTGGATATATTACAAGAAGGCTGAGCCAAAACAGCAACTAGCGGGGTTGGAGGTATTGCCGGTTGCAGATTTACACTGATTGGAGCTCCATTGCTAATGCACCCTACACTATTTTTTACGGTAACCTGATATAAACCACCAGGCACATTTGTAAATTTAGTGTCCAATTGATAATTCACTCCATCAATACTATATTGATATCCAATTCCAACTGGGCTACTCACTAAAATTGTTCCAGCACTAACAGTACAAGTTGGTTGAACAGTAACATTTGCCACAGGTAAAGCAGGCTGCTCACTAAAAACAATCTGATTTACTGCACTGGTATTGAAACAACCATTCCCATCAAATACTTTTACGCTATAGTTACCAGAAGTTGTTACAGTAAATTTAGTATCGGTTGCTGCATTAATAACATTGCCATCGGTTAACCACTGATAGGTATATGGAGCGTTTCCACTGGTAACATTTGATTGAAGATTAATGTTTGTACCAACACAAGCCTGACTATTTGCAAGATTGGAAACAACATTAATAACCGGCCGACTTTTTACTGTAAGCTTAGTTTCACAGGAAGGAACCGAAATACCCAATGCAGTAACCACTACTTTGTAAGTGCCGGCTAAGGTTGCATCATAACGTGACGAGGTTGCACCACTTATATCTACCCCATTTCTTTGCCATTGAAAAGTTACTGTAGGGGATGAAGAAGTATCTACACTTATTTTCATGGTATCCCCTGCGCATATGGAGGATTCTGCAGGCGTTAACAAAGTTGCCCCTTTAACTACTGCACTTACTGCTGATGTATTTGCACAACCATTTAATGTTACGCTTACTTTATAATTACCCACACTTGTAATAGGATACACACTACTAGTAGCATTCGGAATAATATCACCGTCTTTATACCATTGATAAGTATCTGCCGCTGGAGTTGCAATTGCCTTTAAAGATAAACTGGTATTGTCGCAATTACCAAATGGCACCACAGAACCCTGATCAATTTTTATGTCGGGCAAAGGATTCACTTTCACAACAACTGCAGCACTAGCCAAACTCCTGCATCCGCTGGCATTAGTAGAAACAACCGTATATGATCCACTTATACGGACTTTATAGGCAAACCCAATCGCATCTCCGATTATAACCCCATCTTTATACCATTGGTTTCCAATAGCAGTACTTGATGTTAAAATAACAGAATCGCCGGAACATATAGTGGTATTACCCCCCGCTGAAACAGAAGGTGTTGCAGGTGTTGGAGGTTGCACGTTTACTGTAACTTTTGCCGGAGCACTCACACATCCTTCACTATTTTTTGCTCTTACAAAATAAGTGCCACTTGCTAACCCTGTAAAAACGGTTCCGGATTGATAATTGACACTATCAATACTATAGGTATGTCCGTTAGCCAGTGGAGAACTGATTTCCAAAGTTGCGGTAGCTAGCGCACATGAAGGTTGTTTTGTAATATTTGAAACAGGGGTATTAGGAATTACCGGTTGTATATTAACGGTAACAGTTGTGGAAGTGCTGATACATCCGGCACTATTTTTAATGGTAACATCATAAGTTCCTGATTTAACATTTGAAAAAGTAGTAGCCGATTGATAATTGATACCATCTATGCTATATGTAAAGCCAACGCCTATAGGACTGCTCACTACAATTGTACCGGTTGAAACCGAGCAAGTTGGTTGAACTGTGACAGTTGCGACCGGCTGAACAGGTTTTGGAAGAATATTTACGGTAAAAAATGTAGTGTCGGCCTTACCTTCAGGATCAGTTACTGTAATAGTAATTAAACTTGAGCCAGTCTGACCGGATACCGGCGTAAATGACAATACCCTGTTTGCGGCAGTGCCAGATAATATTAAACCTGCATTGCTAATCAACGCTGCATTACTTGATGTAGCTTTTACAATCAAAGAACTGAAAGGCGACTCTGCATCAGACACTGTAAAACCAACCGTATCTGTAGCACGATTGATGCAAAACTCTTTCGTAAGAATATTTGAAATTACCGGAGGTTCATTGATAATTGCATTGATGGTAGCTATTCCAACAGCAGAAGTTGTAAAATCGATCGTTTGAGATGAAGTAAAGGATCCAATTGGTGCGCCAAAAGCTAATGAAAACAAACGTCCAACATTATTATAGGGGTAAGTTCCTGAATAACCTTGTCGCAATTGAACTTCTTTTACCGGATCACTATAGTTTGCAACAAATGCAGCAGTATTTTCGAATGTGATTCCATTTAAGTTGTAGGGTAATCCAAAGAACTGAGTGAATCCAGGCCTAGAAGCAGGATTAGTTACTGTTAACTGCGTGTTAGCACCTAATTCATAACTCGCCATATTATTCAACTGAATAAACTCTCTATCATCCGAACCAAGTCCATCAACATCCACACCTGTTACAAAAAAATTAACCAGACCTACTTCTGTATTGGTACCGGAGGCATAGAATTTTAAACTATAATCTACATAACTTCCCGAAGGAGATGCACTAATTTCAGATTGAAGTCTTTCCGGATTACCACCATTATTATCAACTAAGAAATATAATACATTTTGTTTGGCCAATATCTTTAAACGGGCATCTACAACCTGTCCGTTAATAGTAATGACCGAAGGATTATAATATATTGCATCAACTTCACCAATACTACCTGACTCGAGTTGTAAATTATTTAAATTAATTAAATTATAATTTACATTATAGATGGGTGTATTGGTAAAATCTGTAGCTATAGGTTTAGCGATCAGTTTAAAAGTGCCATCAATTAAAGGATTTGATTTGATGGTGATAGGAGTTCGGACTTTTAACGTACCTGATGGAGTTAATGCGGGAATAATGGTATAAGGCACCCATGTTACTCCATCTACAGAAGTCTCAAGATTATTCACCGAAGTATTTCCGTAGTCAACCGACAATCCTTTGGCAGTAATATCTCTCAAAGAAAGTGATATCAATTGACCCGGATTTCCAATTACATCAAATACCGCATAAAGATTATTCTTCGGTACAATTATATCTGCTACATAAAGTCCCTTGATTACAGTAACAGTATATGATTTAATGGTAGCACCATCTACCGCTTTTACTTCAACAACGATAGTGTTTTTTCCTAATTTTAAAGTAATCGGGCTGCTTACAGTTCCTGAAGTGACTGCCACGCCATTCACTTTAAGCGTAGCATTCGGATCACTTAAAGTTGGGGTGAGGGTAATTGAAGCAACTGTAGTTGGCACCCAGGCTGTATAATTGATGGTAGAAGGAGTGAATACCGGATTTAAAGTTCCTGAACTTAAAACCAGCGCAGATAAATTAGCATCATCATTTACAGTAGCCGCAGTTCTGGTAACTACCACTGTATATGTTTTAGTAGCCCCATCTTGTGCTGTTACAACGGTTGTAATGGTGTTATCCCCTACGTTTAAAGGTATTGCAGTACTGGCTGTTCCGTTTGATACAGTAGTGCCATTAACTTTAACCGTTGCAGTTACATCACTCAATTTAGGTGTAATGGTAATAGTTGAAACAGCATTAGCAACCGTATTTTTATAATTAATAGTAGCACTTGCAAAAACCGGACTTAATGAGCCTGCACTAACTATTAATGAGTC
>JBIIAP010000060.1:0-11985 GCA_044239855.1 Sediminibacterium sp.
CAAACCAAAATGATCCAACATCATTGCAGATGATAAAATAGAACCCAATGGATTAGCTATATCTTTTCCGGCAGCTTGCGGGTAAGAACCATGTATGGGCTCAAATAATGCTGCACCATTTCCTACAGATGCAGATGGCAATAATCCTAATGACCCACTTAATACACTCGCTTCATCACTAATGATGTCGCCAAACATATTCTCGGTAAGTACTACATCAAATTGTGCCGGGTTAATAATAATCTGCATCGCTGCATTATCTACAAACATATAGTCTACCGCTACATCCGGAAACTGTGCCGATAAGTTTTGTACTACTTTACGCCATAAGCGGGAAGTTTCTAATACATTCGCCTTATCTATTAATGTTAGTTTTTTTCTTCTTGTCTGTGCATATTGATAGGCCTGCTTGGCTACTCTTTCTATTTCTTCTGCACTATACGCACACTCATCAGTTGCATAATTTTGCTCTTCATTCAACGTGCGCTTTCCAAAATATATACCTCCGGTTAACTCTCTGAAAATAATAAAGTCTACCCCTTCTAATTGTTTACTTTTTAAGGGAGACAAATGTTGTAAAGAAGGATAGGTATTAATAGGACGGATATTGGCAAACAATTGTAGTTCTTTGCGCAATTTCAACAAACCTTGTTCAGGTCTTACTTTAGCCGTAGGGTCATTATCATACTTCGGGTGACCAATTGCGCCAAATAAAATCGCATCACTTTGTTTACAAATATCTAATGTTTCATCCGGTAAAGGATTGCCTGTTTTATCAATAGCATCGGCTCCCATTAATACATTGGTGTAACTAAAACTATGGTTAAACTCTTGTGCAACTGCATTCAATACTTTTATTGATTGAGCGGTTACTTCCGGTCCAATACCATCTCCATTTATCACTGCAATTTTCTTATCCATATTCTAAACTTTATCTTTTTCAAATTGTGCAATCGTTGCTCTTTTACTTAACAGAAAATCAATATCATCGTACCCGTTGAGTAAACATGTTTTTTTGTACGGATTCAACTCAAAATTTTCTGTATCACCCGTTGCGTCGATGGTAATGGTTTGTGCAGCTACATCTATGCTTAATGTTGCTTCATTTCCCTGTTGAAATATTTTTTGTAAGAAGCCTTCCGATACGGTAACCGGCAACACGCCATTGTTCAACGCATTGTTTTTAAAGATATCGGCAAAAAAGCTCGACACTACTGCAAAAAATCCATAATCTAATATAGACCAGGCTGCATGTTCTCTGGAGGAACCGCAACCAAAGTTTTTGCCTGCTACTAAAATTTCGCCACTATACTGAGCTTGATTCAATACAAAATCTGCCTTGGGTTTTGCTTCATCATTGTGCTCATAACGCCAGTCGCGAAAAAGGTTTTTACCAAATCCATCGCGTGTAGTTGCTTTTAAAAAACGTGCCGGAATGATTTGGTCAGTGTCCACATTTTCTATTGGCAGTGGAACAAAACGACTATTTATTTTTTGTAACGCCTTCATATATTTTTATCTGATTGATCGTAAAATTTAAATTGAGTTCAATTGTTTTACCTACATGATTTCTCTAACATCGGTTACTACACCAGTAAGTGCTGCAGCAGCAGCTGTTAATGGACTAGCCAACAAGGTTCTTGCGCCTGCACCCTGACGGCCTTCAAAGTTCCGGTTACTGGTACTGATGCAATATTCACCTGCAGGAATTTTATCTTCATTCATGCCTAAACAAGCACTGCATCCCGCCTGACGTATTTGAAATCCTGCTTCTGCAAAAATTCGATCGAGCCCTTCTGCATTCACTTGCTTAGCTACTTGCTGTGAGCCGGGTACGATCATCACCTGCACTTGATCGCTTTTCTTTTTACCTTTTACCAAAGCCGCTACTTCACGTAAATCTTCGATCCTGGAATTGGTACAGCTTCCGATGAACACATGCTGAATGGGCATGCCAATCAACGAATTGCCACTTTCTAAACCCATGTATTGCAGTGCTTTTTCTACTGTTTTCTTTTCTCCTTCGTCGGCAATCGTTTCAACCACAGGTATATGTCCATTTACCGCAATGCCTAAACCCGGATTGGTGCCATACGTAATCATCGGTTGAATATCGGCAGCGTTGATATTAATTTCCATATCAAACTGCGCATCTGCATCTGAATACAATTGTTCCCATTGTGCTTTCTTTTTATCCCACTCTGCGCCTTTTGGTGCATACGCTCTGCCCTTCATATAACTGTATGTTATTTCATCAGGCGCAATCATACCACCGCGGGCACCCATTTCTATACTCATGTTACAAATGGTCATTCTGGCTTCCATCGATAATGCACGAATAGTACTGCCTGCATATTCCACAAAATAACCGGTTGCACCGCTTGCAGATATTTTGGCGATGATGTACAGAATAATATCTTTCGATACAACACCCTTATTCAATTCACCTTCAATATTAATGCGCATCGTTTTAGGCTTGGTTTGCAGTACACACTGTGAAGCAAATACCATCTCTACTTCACTGGTACCAATACCAAATGCTATTGTTCCAAAAGCCCCATGTGTAGAAGTATGGCTATCGCCACATACAATCGTCATGCCCGGCTGAGTAATGCCTAACTCTGGTCCAATTACGTGTACAATACCCTGATAAGGATGACCCAAACCATATAATTCAACGCCATGCTTTTCGCAATTATTAATCAGCTGCTCCACCTGCATTCTCGACAATTCATCTTTAATAGGTAAGTGCTGATTTAAAGTAGGTACGTTGTGATCGGCTGTTGCAACTGTTTGTTTAGGACGAAACAATTGTTCACCACGCTGCTCAATTCCTTTAAAAGCTTGCGGACTGGTAACTTCATGTATAAAATGATTGTCGATATACACTACTGAAGGCCCGTCCTGTATTTTTTCTACAACGTGTTTGTCCCAAATCTTGTCAAATAATGTTTTTCCCATTTGTATTGTTGAATTTTATTTATCGCACAATTTTCATATTACCATCTTGCAGTTATTATACAATTGTTCATTATGTTTTTTATTATGCGTTTATATTTTCCCTTTTGAATTTTTAATTTTGAATTTTTAATTATGCTCCGGTGTATGCGCATCTCCTAATTGTGTTAAATCGGCATCTGCCACTTCTTTTTTGCCATCTGCCACTTCCAAAAATTTAGGATACAACACATCGATATCATTTCGTGAAAAACTATACCCTAATTTTTGAAAACGATAGGCTAATGCACTTCTTCCACTACGGGCAGTTAATACAATCTTGCTGCCTTCTGCACCTACTTGCTCCGGATTGATGATTTCATAGGTTTGTGCGTCTTTCAAAAATCCATCCTGATGAATACCGGATGAATGAGAAAATGCATTGGCTCCTACAATAGCCTTATTAGGCTGAACCGGCATACGCATCACATCAGACACTTCTCTACTAATTGGGTTCAGCATCTGTGTTTTAATATTGGTATACAAACCACCTAAATCTTTTTTGTGCTGCTCTATCACCATTACCACTTCTTCTAATGAAGTATTTCCGGCACGCTCTCCCAATCCATTAATGGTACACTCAATTTGACGAGCGCCATTCATTGCACCGGCAATGGAATTGGCTGTTGCCAAACCAAGGTCGTTATGGCAATGGCAAGAAAGAATTGCTTTGTCTACATTCGATACATTATTCATTAAATAAGCAATTTTTTCTCCGTATTGATGTGGCAGGCAATACCCTGTTGTATCAGGAATATTTACTACAGTTGCGCCTGCGCCAATAACGGCTTCTACTACACGCGCTAAAAATTCATTGTTGGTACGGCCGGCATCTTCCGCAAAAAATTCTACATCATCAGTAAAATTTCGTGCCCATTTAACAGCCTGAATGGCACGCGCAATAATTTCATCCTGCGTAGCATTAAACTTCGATTTGATGTGGTAATCAGAAGTACCTATTCCGGTATGAATACGAGGTCGTACCGCATGTTTAAGTGCTGCACCCGCTACTTCTATATCCTTTTGTACGGCCCGGGTTAATCCACACACCGTAGCGTGTTTAATTACCTGGGCAATCTGACTAACTGATTCGAAATCCCCGGGACTGGAAATCGGGAAACCCGCTTCAATGATATCAACGCCTAATTCCTCTAAACGCAATGCCAAATTGAGTTTTTCTTTGGTATTCAGCTTACAGCCGGGTACTTGTTCTCCATCACGTAAAGTAGTATCGAAAATGTGTATTTTTTGATCCATTAATCTTTTTTTATGGTCGTTAGATGAAAAAACAGGCTAATAATGTTGCAATTGTATGCCTGAATTAGCAACTTTACAGCCTGTTAAATTCGAATATAGTATTTTGTATCTTAGAATATGAATTAAAATTGATTCGATTTTACACTGTGTAACAGGGCTTTTTTATGCTGAAACCCTTTACAGTATTGAGTTTAGCGCCAAATAAATTACGATGCCCAACCGACATACAGATGCCCTGTTTCAGCTGATTCATTCGATGGAAAGGGCAGAAAAACGCAATTTTAAACTTTATATGACCCGAAATTCCTCTTCGGGCGACTTAAAAGTGATACAGCTATTCGACGCATTAGATAAAATGAGTTTTTATGATGAAGCCCTGCTCTTAAAGAAAACACCCTCTATCCAAAAACAACAACTCTCTAATTTAAAAGGGCATTTATACCAGGAAATTCTTTCCAGCATTCGTTTGCTCAAACAAAGCGAAAATATAGATCTTCAATTACATGAACAATTAGATTTTGCCAGAATATTATACAATAAAGGGCTTTATTTACAGAGTTTAAAAGTATTAGACAAAGTAAAAGAACTCGCCAAAACCAATAATCAGGTAACTTATATTCAACAGGTATTGTTTTTAGAGAAAAAAATTGAAGGCTTACACATTACCCGAAGTATGCAAAACCGGGCCGAAAGTCTTTGTAGTGAGGTAGATGAAACCAATACCCGACTGAGTGTAATCAGCACGTTATCTAACCTGTCACTGCTATTGTATGGTTGGTATATAAAACATGGACATGCACGAAATGAAGAAGATAAAAAAGCGGTAGATGGCTACTTTAACAACCCTGTATTTAATGAAAGCAATCAGTATAAAGGATTTTATGAAAGATTGTATTTGTACCAATGTTATTGCTGGTATGCTTTTATTACGCAAGATTTTTTAATGTACTATCGCTACACGCAAAAATGGGTGGATTTATTTCATGCAGATAGAAAAATGATTGAGGTAGAAACTGCGCATTTTATTAAGGGCGTGCACAACTTATTGTCTGCACATTTTGATCTGAGGAATTATACCAAGTTCGATGAAACCATTCATGAATTTGAGGAGTTTATTAATACGCCGGTAGTTCAAGAAAATCAAAATAATTTAATACAAACTTTTACTTATTTATATACTGCCAAGCTCAACAAACACTTTATGGAAGGCAGCTTTACGGAAGGGTTATACTTAGTTCAGGAAATTGAAGAAAAGCTTACAGAATATGAGTTATTCATAGACAGACACAGGGTGTTGGTAATGTATTATAAAATAGCTTCTTTGTATTTTGGTAGTGGTGATTTTGAAAAAAGTATTGACTACCTCCAGAAAATAATTCGTTTAAAAATAGATTTAAGGACTGACATACAATGCTATGCCAGATTACTGCATTTAATAGCACACTATGAATTAGGCAATCACGAAATTTTAGAATACTTACTTAAATCGGTTTATCGTTTTATGTCGAAGATGCAAAATTTAAGTACTGCCGAAGAAGCAGTATTTAGTTTCTTGAAAAAATCTTTTAGCATCTCGCCTGAAAAAGTAAAACCATTATTTATAGAGCTGTTACAAATCCTACAATCTCTAGCCGATCTACCTTTAGAGAATCGGGCTTTTATGTATTTAGATATTGTATCTTGGTTACAGAGTAAAATAGAAGGCAAATTGGTGCAACATATTATTCATGAAAAGTATTTATCCGGCAAAAAGCGAGAATAGATTTATTGATATTATAAGTTAGTAATAAATCATATTAATTATCTATTTATTGTATTTTTTGTACTTATTTATAATTAATATACATTTACACCCAATCCAAAACAGGTAGTATTAACCCATCAACATTAATCATTAAGAAAAGCCAAATTTTGTGTTTTCTTTTGTGGGTAGACGAACTATTTCCGGGCAAAGTATTCATTAAAAAAAGAGGTTTTTAAATACAATTACTATGAAGTTGTTCAAACATTTAACCATATTGCTTTTAGTATGTATTTCATTAAACGCTTTTTCAATAGGAATAGGTAATGTTGCTGGCCATTCTTTTGCGTTAAGCAGTTTATATGCAAATTCCGACAGTGGCTTCAAAGTTTCCTATATAACTAAATCGTCTTCCATAGAAAAATCCAAACTGGCTTATTTTCTAAATGGTCAGATGATTGACGAATCGGTATTGAAAACATTGGATCCAAATATTATATCCGACATTAATGTTGCTTCCGAAACATTTGAATATGAAAACAACAGCTTTTCCGGGAAAATACAGATTTACACCAGTGTAGATTATGCCCCTAAATTAATCACCCTTAGAGATATGAAAATGAGGTACATCAGTATTGCTTCTGCTGTTACGGTTTTTGAAATTGATAATGAAGTGGTTAATTCAGATTACGACCGCTTTTGGGTTGATCAAAATTACCTGTTGGAAATTATAATAGAAAAAATTGAAAACCTGAAAGAAAACTTAGCCCTCCATATAGTGAAGATATATACAAAGTCGGCAGAAAATGTTAGGAAACAAAAAGAAGGTAAACCTTTAAATGCACCAGACCCGTCAATAAATAATTAACTTATTTATTATTCAACTAAACGCTCAAAATACAGCTTTAAATTACTAAAGAACCCAGTATAATTTAAATATTGTTCCCACAGTTTTCTATTGCTCTCCTGCATTGTAACAAAATCATCCGGATGGATGGTATGATGAAAATCCAACAAGATTTTATCGGCATTTTTAGCGTCATGTTCATCTACCCAAACCAAATGCTTTTTCCAATCAATAAATTCTTCATAGGGTAACACACAATCTGTATCAATAAAAAGGGGTACTCTCCCGGCCGATAATATCTGGTACAACCTAAATGAATAATTTCCATGTCCGCTTACAGCTAAGCTGTATTGATTGTTCAATATATTTTCTTCGAACAGCAGGTTGCTGTTTTTGTTTTCGATATCAAAAGGAGTGGTGATGGTAATTTCAGCAGTTATTTGTGTGTTTTTCAGGCAAGATTGAATAGCAGATCTCCTGGCAATATACCCTCTGTTATAAAACATTTCCACTGATGCAGGGATGTGTAATTGCTGCAACAACTCATTCGTGGTTAAGCGAAGTTGCGCGGTGAAAGGCAATTTCAACGGGGCCGATTGCCCCCTGAATCCCACCGATGGATTGGCTGATTTTAATATAGGCTGAAACGGATGCTGCAACAATAAATCAGTAACAATGGCCGGCATACCGAACTCATTACTACCTCGCTCTTTTTTATACAACGATGTTCTAAAAACTACTACGTTGGGTATATCAATTTTATAAGATGGATCCCGATAAAAAATAAGTATCAAGGGCTTGTTGAACTGCTTCGCAAAAGCACTCATTTGCGTTAACTTATCTTTTGCAAATTGAACATCCTCTTTGGTAACCTTGTATTTTATATATTCATCTGCCGAATAATCTACCAACACTTCATAAAAAACAGGAAACACAAATAATTGCGCCTTTGCAGGATCCTCTACCAGGGTTGCATAGCCCAACATGCTGTTTTCAATGCCCTGCGCATTAAAAACTTCCGGATATTTTCCTCCTGTAAAAACTCTGAACATGGGCGCAATATTAACTGGCTATTGAATTTTATACCGCAATTTATGGCAATTTTAAATAATGCATTTTTAAAATAAATCTTTCTTATTTGAAATTAGCGGGTTAATAGAACGTAAAGATCAAGTATTTTAAAAATATTTATCATAATGTGTAATATCCGGCTAATGGATTTAGGGGATTAATTTGAGAGGATGTTCCAATTGATATTTTCACCTTATCCCCAATAAAAACATCTTCCAATCGCGAGTAAATATAAAAATTAATTCCTTTGATTTTAGTGATAAATAAAGGATCGCAATTTTTTAGATACTCCGATGAGAATACCCGTGAACTAATTAGAATATCTGTTCTCGGTTGTCTAATTTTATCGATATAAATCTCATGAATACATGACTGCCATGTATCTTCTTGTAAGAACAACTCTATAATCTTTTCAATTTTCAGATTAAAGCTGATTTTATCAAATGTAGGATTTAACAAAGTTTCACTACCCACATCATTAGAATCTTGTTCTTCCTTCTTATTAAATGGAGTATTACAAGCTAGATTCAAAGTCAATAACCATACAAGTAGTCGAATCATTTTTTAATAATTAAAGATAGAAGCCTCTGTATTAAATCGTATCCATCTGTTAGTTCTTTACCAAATATTTTGGAGATTGATTGTGATAAACCACCATTAAAACGAGCTTTTCTTTAAACTCATCTGTGAATTTTAATTGTGCAAGGTTTTGCGTTGTCATTGAGGTTGTTTTACCTCTAAAACTGTAAAGCTATATCTCTACAAGACCCTATTTGACATACTTGTTCTTAGGCGAAATAATCCTGTTGTATTCATGTTAGAAATTCATTTTTTTTAGATGTCGCAGCACTTCACGTTCCACTTGGTCAAAGTTGGGCAGGTCTTTTATTTGCTCACTCATAGAGCTTTGCCACCTGCCTTTGTATTGAGGTAATCTTTCATTTAGTTTTTTCTGAAAATCGGTGTGGAGTAAATCTTTGCTTTTGCATTTGGCTTCAAATTCCTTTAGGTAGAAATCAACATCCATACCATGTTCTTCCAATAAATACCAGATGTCGTAAAAATCTCTTGCTTGCATTCGCTGCATTACCGACCGCATTTTTTCCACCAAGACTTCTTCCAATGGATAACAAAGCAATTGATATGCATCCAAATCGGTGTAGTCAACAAATACATCTTTCATCACAGGTTCAAACACCAATTGCTCACTGCGAGAAATGTCCACTTTTACCCGTTTGTTGTTTCCTTGTCCGCCAAGCGGACCAATGTAATTGATGTAAAAATTAATACCGCCATCTTCATGTTCGTTGTTGTCAATGATTTCGAGCGGAATGTTGGCTTCTTCTTTTATGAATTCAAAAACATCTTTGAACCACGCGAAAATTTGCTCATTCGATATTTCGGCATTTAGCAGCGTAAAATCAAGGTCTTCCGAAAAGCGATAATCTTCAAAATAGACTTTCTTTAAAACAGTTCCACCTTTAAATACGATTGCCATTGAAAGTTGCTCGTGTTTTACAATGCCAAACAGCATCCATGAAAGAATATAGTCCTTTTCAATCTGCTGGTCACGAACCCCAACTGCTCTTGCCTTTTGCTGTATTTCTCCTGGCTTAATCATGTGTAAATAGCAGATTTAATTGTTTCAGTTTCCAAATTTTGTTGAATACTCCAACGGCTGTTTCGTTTGCCTATTTTGGGTAATTCTGTATCAAGCAACACATACGAATCTGTTTTTATTTTTTGCAACTCATCAATAATTTTTGTACTGATGTCGAGCATTTCTAAGAGAAAACCTAATCGTTTTATTACAGCTTGTGAATCAAATTTCTTGGCGTATTCCAATAATGTGTCGTATTTGATTTTGTCTTTTGAGGTATATATTGCCCTTGCCACTTCCACAATGCCACCTGCATAATCAGGTTTGAATAGGCAATCAATAAAAGTTTTTTCTAAGTCGGAGCAAAGCACTCTATTGAAGCTGTCAATCCAAATTTTCTTTCCACCGAAAAAATGTTTCTCGTTGTGATATATAAATTGAAAAGGTACTTCTTTGATTTTTATTTCCGATGGTCGAATTTGTTTTGAAACAACAATTTGCTCTTTCAAAGAGGGTTGTGTAATCAGATTATGGATCTGCAATGCCGAGTAATAACCGATATAATGCATCGCATTATTCACCAAATGTTCCGCAATCAAATGCCAATCTGCCATAAATGTTTCAGCATTTTGCTCATAAGGAATGATACAATAAACACCTTCTTTTAATCGCATTAAAAGCCCCCTTTTGGTCATATCGCTCAATAGCTCTCTAACGGCACTTGCTTTGGAATTGGGCAGGGCTTTGTATGCCAAAGAATAATCGAAGCAATTTCTGTTCTGTTCGTTAAAATAAGACAGAAGCTCGTTGGATTGCGTTGAAATATACTTATGCTTCATAGTAAACATGCCAGGTTAAAGCTGACAGCAATGATACGAAAGATAATTTAGACAATTGTCTTGATTTATTAAAAATATTATTATTCATAGTTAAATAGTCAGGATAAACCTGACAAATAAGATATGAAACATCATTATTTGAGGGTACATAGGTGAAATTGTACTTTTGCAAACTTGAGTTTGTGTGTAGGCTTGTTCTGCTCTCAAAATTGAATAAAAAAAAGTGCGGTGAGAAAAATAAAAAAAAGGTCGGCAATGAGTGTCGGCTAACACTATAATAAACTGCAAAAAGTAACAGATGCAGCAAACGACAGCAGCAGTGTATTAGGTGATTTTAAGTACCTGCAATCTGCTAAATCCGATACCGATTATGTGTATGAATTAAATGGCAACCTCATAGCAGATAAAAATAAAAACATCAGCAACATTGCGTATAATATTTTAAATTTACCCCAAACCATAACAGTGGCAGGTAAGGGAACCATAACCTATACGTACGATGCAGCAGGTAATAAACTGCGCAAACAAACCGTGGAGGGTACTAAAACCACCACCACATTGTATGCAGGGGGCATAGTATATGAAAACGATACCTTACGATTTATACCCCACAAGGTGGCTTTTGCTTTAAATATCAAATAGGTGCCAAAAACGTTAGATAGGTAATAGGAATTGATTTGTCTACAACCCGGAAAATCTTAGCAAATTGACCCGCTAAATCCATTATAAGCGAACCAATATTCTTTGATGATCCCCGGGTTATTGAAATCAGAAAATAAACTACAAGGCAGTAGGGGTATTACTTTTGTTATTAAGCATTCACCGAATATCAACAGAAAATAGTGATAAAAAATCAAGTATTTTAAAGAAATAACACAAAAAATTCTGCCGACATCGTATTTTCGCACAATTCTCAAAGCAAATGAACCCTACACTCAACTCCAACGAATCGATTCCATCTAACAAGAAAAAAATTATTGTTTTAGGCAGTGGTCCTAATAGAATTGGGCAGGGTATTGAGTTTGACTATTGTTGCGTGCATGGCCTACTTGCCATTAAAGATTGCGGGTTTGAAGCCATTATGGTTAATTGTAACCCCGAAACCGTATCTACCGACTTTGACATGGCCGACAAATTATACTTTGAGCCGGTATTTTGGGAGCATTTATGGGAAATTATTGAGTTAGAGCAACCATATGGTATAATTGTTCAACTGGGTGGTCAAACTGCTTTAAAATTAGCAAAGAAATTACACGAAAAGGGAGTTAAAATAATCGGTACCAGCTTCGATAATATGGATATTGCCGAAGACAGAGGCCGTTTTAGTGATTTATTGAAAGAACTGAACATTCCTTACCCGGAATATGGTACTGCTTTTAACGCAGAAGAAGCGATTGAAGTAGCCAACAAAGTAGGATACCCTGTTTTAGTTAGACCAAGTTATGTTATTGGCGGACAAAGAATGCGCATTGTAATTAATGATGAAGATGTAGAGCGTGCAGTAATCAGTTTGTTAAAACACATACCGGATAATAAAATATTGATCGACCACTTTTTAGACAGATGTCAGGAAGCCGAGGTAGATGCCATTTATGATGGAGAAACATTTCACATCATGGGGGTAATGGAGCAT
>JBIIAP010000266.1:0-3586 GCA_044239855.1 Sediminibacterium sp.
AATACTTCTGTTGCAGCATTGCCAAATAATATGTCGGATGCTTTTACTGCAAAATCATAATCCGCTCTACTATGAACAAAACAAGTAATTTCCTCTGCTAATTTTTTCTGTAACAAGCGCTCATGTGGGGCTGTTAAATGAGTAGCTATGAGCGATTCAATAACCTCTTGTGGAAGGAGCGTAAATATTTTAATCCATTTAATGGCATCTTCATCACTAGCATTTAGCCAAAACTGATAAAATTGATACGGTGAGGTTTTTTCAGCATCTAACCAAACATTTCCCTTTTCTGTTTTTCCAAATTTGCCACCATCTGCCTTGGTAATTAACGGACAAGTAAATGCAAAGGCTTCACCCGCTGTTTTTCTGCGGATTAATTCGGTGCCGGTAACTATATTGCCCCATTGGTCGCTGCCACCCATTTGTAGCTTGCAATTTTTGTTTTCGTATAGCCAGTAAAAATCATACCCCTGCACCAATTGATAAGTAAATTCTGTAAAGCTCATACCGGTTTCGCCCTCTAATCTTTTCTTTACACTATCCTTGCTCATCATATAATTAACCGTAATATGTTTGCCCACATCACGTATAAAATGCAGAAAACTAAAGTCTTTAAACCAATCATAATTGTTGACCATTTCTGCTTTGTTAGCCGCAACAGAATTAAAATCCAAGAATTTAGACAACTGCTTTTGAACCCCGGCCTGATTTCGTTGCAGCGCTTCTTCACTTAATAAATTTCGCTCTTCACTTTTTCCACTCGGATCACCCACCATACCGGTTGCGCCACCTACTAAGGCATAAGGTTTGTGCCCCGCCTGCTGTAAATGAACAAGCAATAAAATAGGTACCAAGCTTCCAATATGTAAACTATCTGATGTAGGATCAAAGCCAATATAGCCAGATACCATTTCTTTGTTTAGTAATTCCTCTGTGCCGGGCATAATATCCTGAATCATGCCTCTCCATCTTAAATCTGCAATTAAACTCATTGTAAAAGAATTTGGGCAAATGTAAGAAAGATGTGGGCATCAATGCAAAGCTGTAATTTTGTTTCAAAGAAAATTTATGCAAAAAGTAGGTGATGGCACTCGAGCCCTTCATTTTTTTATAGACACCATCGTAATAACAATACTTGCTATGTTATTATTTAGATGGAGAAACTGGTATGTAATGTATTGGGGAGCGGAACCTTACAATTTTGGCTGGTTTTTCTTTGCTACCGTATTTACTTATTATTTTCTTTTTGAAAGTGTTAGCTCAAAAACGCTGGGTAAAATGTTTACTCAATCTAAAGTGGTATCAATTACCGGTCAAAAACCATCAATAGTTGCCATTCTTTGGAGAAGCTTATTAAGGCTCACTGTAATTGATCTTTTCTTTGGCCCTTTTTTAGATGGCCCACTGCACGATTATGCCAGTAAAACCAAGGTGATCGAAGACTAATTGCTGATTCATTTCGTAATTCGCAACCTAACGGGGGGACGATTGTTATACATTTGCACCTTATAACGGCAGAACTTTATAACTATGGCAAAAATTGGAATTAATATTGCAACCGGTAGCTTGCAACAAGCTGAAATGATTGTAGGAATTGATCTAGGTACCACCAACAGCCTGGTAGCTATTATTCATCCGGAAAGCAAACAGCCTGTTGCCCTAAAAGAATTCGACAACAGTAGTTTAGTTCCAAGTGTGGTTCATTTCAATGAATTTGGCAATGCTGAAGTAGGAGAGCAGGCCAAATTATTTTTAGAAACAGATCCTGCCAATACCATTTTCAGCGCAAAACGCTTGATGGGAAAGAGCTTTAATGATTTGAAAGAAAATGCCAATTTCTTCACTTACAAAGTAATCGATGACAATGCAGATAGTTTAGTGAAAGTGCAAATAGGCGATCGTTTTTATTCTCCTATTGAATTGTCTTCCTTTATATTAAAAGAACTTAAAAACAGAGCCGAGCATATTTTAAAAACACCGGTTTCCAAAGCAGTTATTACAGTGCCGGCTTATTTTAATGATGCACAGCGCCAGGCCACAAGGGATGCCGGTAAGTTAGCCGGGCTAGATGTGCTACGAATAGTAAATGAACCGACTGCCGCAAGTTTGGCATACGGAATGGGACTGCAAAAAGACGAGGAAAAAACCATTGCAGTGTACGATTTGGGCGGTGGTACGTTTGACGTTTCTATCTTAAAAATTGCCGGCGGAATATTTGAAGTGCTCAGCACCAATGGCGATACCTATTTGGGGGGAGATGATTTTGACCATGCCATTATGGAATTCTTCCTGAGCCAAATAGGAGTTCCTTTTCATGAAATCAATAATGATAAATCTATTTTACAATCTCTGCGATTGATCGCAGAATCTGCCAAGAAAGCATTAAGTAGCGCCGATAAATTTTCCGCTCAATGGAGTGGATACAACATTGCCATAACACAACAACAGTTCAATGATATCATTCAACCACTTGTTAATAGAACCATTGATTGTTGCGCCAAAGCATTAACTGATGCCAAATTAACGATCACTGATATTAATGCGGTAATCATGGTAGGAGGAAGTACCAGAGTGCCTCTAGTAAAAGATACGGTGAGTACATTTTTTGGTCAGCCGGTAAATGATAGCGTTAACCCCGATGAAGTGGTTGCGCTTGGTGCCGCAGTTCAAGCCGATATTTTGGCAGGTAATAACAAAGATTTCTTATTACTAGATATCACCCCTTTAAGTTTAGGAATTGAAACGATGGGCGGGTTAATGGATGTGCTGATACCCCGTAATGCTAAAATACCCAATAAGGCCGGCCGACAGTATACTACGCAAAAAGATGGCCAGGGAAGTATGAGAATTTCCGTATTTCAGGGAGAGCGGGATTTGGTTCAACATAACCGAAAATTAGCAGAATTTAATTTTACAGGAATTCCGGGTATGCCTGCCGGTATGCCTAAAGTAGAAGTAACTTTTTTAATCAATGCCGATGGTATCTTATCAGTTACCGCCAAAGAATTAAGAAGTGGTGTAGCGCAAAGTATTGAAGTTAAACCGCAATACGGATTAACCGATGCAGAAGTAGAACACATGCTTTTAGACAGCATCACCCATGCTAAAGCAGATATGGCAGAACGCGCATTAGTGGAAGCCCGAACAGAAGGAGAACAAATATTGGATGTTACTGAAAAATTTATTGCAAAAAATACTACGCTATTAACAAAAGAAGAGTTGATCGCTACTGGGGCTGCCATGCAAAATTTGCAAATGGCATTAACACTTAACGATAAAAATCTTATTCAGACCAAAATAGAAGAACTCAATGAAATAAGCCGACCCTTTGCAGAACGTGCAATGGATGCCGCTGTAAGTGGGGCTTTAAAGGGCAAGAAAGTTTAAAAGGGTTATATCTATAAAAGCAAAATCCATTAAACAAGCTTGATTTTATTTGTTTGATGGAAATGCTAATGCCAATGCCAATGATCTTTGTACGTACTTCCCTAAAATATCAAATTCTATATTCACGATCGATGCCGGTTCAACTTGATTGATGCTGGTATGCTCAAAAGTGTAGGGAATTATAGCTACTTTAAAACTA
>JBIIAP010000267.1:0-3574 GCA_044239855.1 Sediminibacterium sp.
GACTGTATGAAAAAAGGATATAAAGGGAAATATAAATATTGAAAAAAGGCAACATCGTGCCACAAACCATTCTTAACCAAAAACTAAACCATCCTTTTAAACTGAACCCCTCTTTTAAAAAGGATTTTCTTAAATGAACCAGTTGTGTGATAAATAAGCCTTTATTCCAACGCGTTCTTTGGTTTAACCAATTGCCAGCGGTTTCCGGGCAATTTTCATCAGTATAACTTTCAAAAATGCAGAGTTTAATTCCGTTGCTAACTAAGCGAACGCTTAAATCTACATCTTCAGTAACATTAAAGGGATCCCAAGAGCCAGCCTTCAACATGTTTTCTTTACTAATATAAAACGAGTTGCCACCTAAACCAAATGGCAAACCATTGTCTGATAATTTATATAAATGTTGTTCATACCATTCATGGTATTCGGTAGCAAAGTTTCTTGTAATCCAATTATCCCCTTTGTTGGAGACCCTGATTTTTGCCTGACAACAAATTTGCTCGTCACTATTGGTTAAACAAAGAGCTGCTTTTTTCAATTGCATCGATTCCGGATGACTTTCTGCATCTAATACGGTAAGATATTTTCCGGTAGTTTGCGCCAGCCCATGTAACAAAGCCCTACCTTTTGTAAAGGGTGTTAATGTAGGTATTAATAATAATGTAAAGTAATCCGGTAAGTGAATAGTTGATAAGCTTTTTAGTGTAAGTGCATCTGTTTCTTCTACTACTACAAGCACTTGTAATTTATCTTTCGGATAGTCTAATGCTTGAATGACATTAATTGTTTTATGAATAACTTCGTCTTCATTTTTTAAAGGGAAAATGATACTAAATGTTGGCCATTCTATATCATCTAAAGCTGATAAAGAAACCGATTTTTTATTTGATTGAAAATTGTTCTTAATTCTGAAAATCAGTAAAATCAAATAATTAATCATAGCTAATAATGCTATTCCCAGGCCAATTGATTGATAAAAATATATTCCAAGAGCAGTCATTCCTACCCATAAAAATAAATGAACAATTCTACCAGGGAGTTTTATTTTAAATGCCGCAGACTGATTCTTTAAAATAGCCAGTTGATTTATGGCAAAAGCGTCGATTGCTATTTTGGAAGATTTGGTTTTGAGTTTCATAATTGCAACTGGATTATAGATTACTATCGCACTGTATTATATATGTCCTTTGAATAATCCAATTGAATACACAAGCAGATGTCTCAACATCGAATTTATACAATGATAATGCTATGCAACAGCAGCATTTGAAGTAAAAGTAATTCTTAGCGGGTAAAAAATGGCAAAAAGTAGCCATATCTACTTTTTTTTATGATTTTTTAATGTAAAGAGTGAAAAAAGCTGTTACGCTTTATGGCTTATTCTACAAAAAGAATTAAATAATGTAGGAAAATATGCAAAAGATTTAATTAAAAAATTAATGCAATGTAGTAGCAGATCAAAGATTACTTTGCTTTTTGGCTATTTTACTATACTTGAATTGAAGAAATAAATAAATAATTGGAAGTGACAAAGTTAAAAGAGGATAAAAAGAAACAACAAAATAAGGTTGTGTATCCTATCTATGTAAAATACTTATACAAAGGTTTATCCAAAAAATTTTCAACTAACTCTTTTGTTGAATTACAACAAATAAAGTTAATAAACCAAAACCAACAAAACTCAATGAAGATAATATAGTTTTTGGAGTTGAAAATCCAATACTATTTATCAAAATTAAAAAAGACCAAAAAGTAAAAAAAATATTAAGAATAAACGAAATTCTAAATTTAGTAGTATGTTCCATATTGGTAATAATGTTTATTTATTTTGAATTAATATCCTTTACTCTAACTAAATGATTAATCACCCTTCTATATTTCAAAACGATTATAATTATACCACCAATTGGAAATAAAACAGAAAGAAGTGTAAGTGAATTTCTATTTGATTTATCAATTAAATTATTGGAATAAAGAGTTTTGATTAATGTAATAGAAAGGAACATTAAAATAAAATTTAGAACCAAAACTGTGTAGAACTGTGTCATAGGGAGGAATAGATTTGTCAAAAATTATATTTCTCATTACAAATATGACTTTTGATGGTCACTATGTCACCATTAGCATTTCGTTTATTTTCAATTTTTTGATTACATTCCAAATGGTCATTACTTAATTGGATAAATCGAACTATGGATATAGTTGAAATTAAAAAAATTGAACTCAATAGTATTATTTTTTTCATTCCGCTAATTTAGTCCAAATCTGTGAAATCTATAATAATGTATGCTTTCCCTACCAATTTTTGGTGGGGTATGAGGTAGGGAAGAAAAAACCCTCACACAACTAACTGATAATCAGCGTTATATGAGGGCCTATGTCGGGAAGACAGGATTCGAACCTGCGACCCCCTGGTCCCAAACCAGGTGCGCTACCGGCCTGCGCTACTTCCCGAAACCTCGGAAATGAATTCCGAAATATTTTTGGTGCCGATATGTAGAACTGCGGTGAGGGCGGGATTCGAACCCGCGGTACAGTTTAACCCGTACGGCAGTTTAGCAAACTACTGATTTCAGCCACTCATCCACCTCACCGTCCTTCTTTCTCTTCAGAAAGGGCTGCAAAAATAAGTTTACATTACATAACTGCCAAATAATGTTCGATAAAAATTTAAATAAAACATCCCAACCTTTACCTGGTTGGGATGCACCTATTTTTATTCCTTGATTTTTAAAAAATTACATTGCTGCCAATTGCACTTTTTGTGTTAATTCCATCACATTCTCCCGAAATATAGAATCTGTATCCATTAAATCTTTTACTGTTTGACATGAATGTATAACAGTAGTATGATCTCTGCCTCCAAAATGCTCTCCAATAGTCTTTAAAGAGTTTTTAGTGAACGCTTTAGCCAAATACATAGTAATCTGTCTTGCTTGCACTATTTCACGCTTACGCGTCTTATGCAGTAATTTATCATAAGGTACATCAAAATACTCGCAAACCATTTTTTGAATGGCATCTATAGTAATTTCCTTACTACTTGTTTTCACAAAATTGCGCAATACCTTTTTAGCCAGTTCTACATCAATTTCTTTTTTGTTCAATGAAGATTGTGCCAATAATGAAATTAATGCTCCCTCTAACTCACGTACATTGGTATTGATGTTATACGCAACGTATTTCACCACTTCTTTAGGCATTTCCAGCCCGTCATTCTTCATTCTACGCTCTAATATCTCTATTCTTGTTTCATAATCCGGAACCTGTAAATCGGCACTTAAACCCCAACGGAATCTGCTTAACAACCTTTCCTGCAGGCCATCTAAATCTTTTGGCGCTTTATCGGAGGTTAACACCAACTGTTTACCACTTTGGTGCAAGTGATTAAAAATGGCAAAAAATGCATCCTGACTTTTTTCAGCCTTATTAAAAAACTGCACATCATCAATGATTAACACATCTATTAATTGATAAAAATGTATAAAATCATTGATTGCATTGTTTCTGCTATGGTCTTGAAACTGATTAATGAACTTTTCACTGCTTACATATAAAACTACTTTATTGGGCT
>JBIIAP010000268.1:0-3569 GCA_044239855.1 Sediminibacterium sp.
CCCTAATTTTTGAATAACATCTATAGCCGCTAAATCATCATTACTCTTCCCAGGATTAATAATTCGTGTGGTGCCGCTTTTTAATAAGGCCGCTGCACAAGCACGTTGCATACTGCTTTTACCTGCAGCTGCACGAATATTTCCTTTTATTTCTGAAGGATGAATAACAACATTCATGGGTGTCACTTTATTTTTTTTTGAATTGCTTAAATATCTCTTGTAATTGAACTAATAATAATGGCTGTATAACCCCTTTGCCAACTTTATCTAATAGAATGTAATTGATCGAAACGTTTTCTTTCTTTTTATCTTTCAATAAGATATTAAAAGCTTTCTTCGTGTCAAATTCAATAATAGTAGGCAGTCCATACTTATTCAATAGTTTCAATACCGCATCTTGGCCAGTAAAGAACTTTAATTGAGCAGACATGATACAAGCGTATGCCATGCCAATACTGATTGCATGACCATGACTTAACGCATACATGTTTTCAATAGCATGCCCTAGTGTGTGCCCGAAATTTAATAGTTTCCTTTCGCCTTTTTCAAACTCATCTTCTACTACCACTTTTATTTTAATCATGGCATTTCGTTGAATGAGCTTTGCAAGTATGGTATGGTCTTTTCTATATTTCGCTAAACTGTTGCTGTTTAACTCATCAAACATAGCAGCGTCTTTTATGCAAGCGTGTTTAATGATTTCAGCAAATCCATTTTGCCATTCGGCTAATGGCAATGATTTTAGTAAGCTATAATCATATAGTAAAAAAGAAGGCTGCCGAATTAGCCCCACCATGTTTTTATATACGCCAACATCTATACCGTTTTTTCCGCCTATTGCGGCATCTACCATCGCTAAAATAGAGGTAGGGATAAATCCTACTTCAATGCCTCGCATATAAATACCGGCAACATACCCTGTAATGTCGGTGACAACGCCACCGCCCATTCCGATTAAAGTTGTTTGCCTGTCGGCACCTAAAGCAATTAATTGATTAATGACTTTATCAACTGTTTGTTGAACTTTATGTTTTTCTCCAGCTTTTAATACGATGGTTTTCCAGCCGTTTAATTTTTTCTTATGTGCGGCAAAAACGTGTTCATCCGTAACAATTACTGCTTTTTCTTTTGATACCAATTTCTCTAAGTGAGCAAATTCAGCATCAAAATAAAAAGCAGTTTGTTTACTGGAAAAAGAAATAATCTTCTTCTGCATATTATGAATTCATCACTTTATTCTGTATGTTGATACTTTCCATGTGAATTGTATCTAAATACTTGGTAATAAAATCTTCTGATAAACCTAATTTAGCACCATTGGCAATGGCTCTTTCTAAGATTTCATTCCAACGGTTTGTTTGTAAGATGGTAATATTATTGTCTTTTTTGTATTGACCAATTTGTTGAGCGACTTTCAATCTTTGACCTAATAATTGCATTAATTCATCATCTAAGTGATTAATTTGTGCACGCATTTTGTCCATGTGCGCGTGCACTTCTTCTGAATTAATATCTTCCGTTCTCCACTTGATGGCGTTAATCATTTGGCCTAATTTCTCCGGAGTTACTTGCTGTTTAGCATCGCTCCACGCCATGTCCGGATCAACATGACTTTCAATAATTAGTCCGTCAAAATCCAGGTCAATTGCTTTTTGAGCCACATCTAATAAAATATCTCTTCTGCCACAAATATGTGATGGGTCATTAATCATTAACAATTCAGGGTTGCGGCGCTTCATTTCAATAGCTAAGTGCCACATAGGGGCGTTGCGATATTCTGTATTTCCGTAAGAACTAAATCCACGGTGAATTAATCCAATATTTTTTATACCGGATTTAGCAACACGCTCTACTGCACCAATCCATAATTCAAGATCAGGGTTAATAGGATTTTTAATTAAAACAGGAACGTCTACACCTTTCAATGCATCGGCAATATCTTGAACACTAAATGGATTTACAGTAGTACGAGCGCCAATCCACAATACGTCTACACCAAAGTGTAAAGCATCTTCAACTTGTTTGGCAGTAGCAACTTCTACTGCAACCGGCAAACCTGTTGCTTTACGGGCTTGTTGAAGCCAAGGTAAACCTTTTGTTCCAACACCTTCAAAACTACCCGGACGGGTTCTTGGTTTCCAAATACCAGCTCGTAGAATGTCTACTTTACCGGTAGCGGCAAGTTGAGTAGCAGTTTGCATAACTTGTTCTTCAGTTTCTGCACTGCATGGGCCTGAAATAATCAGCGGTCTTTTGGTTAGCAGTTCATTGATGTTTACTGCTTGGTGAGAGGTCTGTTCCATAACATTTGTTTTAATCTTTAATTTCCTATAGAGCCATTTTTATATTCGTCTAATCGGCAATGCTATTTAGCTTTCGATTTTGCCTTTTGAATTTTGCCTTTTGAATCTTAATGTTATCTTCTACCTCCGCCACTGTCTGCATCATTCATTCTGATTCTTCTTCCTTTATAATTTTTTCCATCTAAAGAGCGAATCATTTGTTGAGCAGCACCTTTTTCAATTTCAATCCAGCTATTCATGTCTTTCATGTCAATTCTGCCCAGTACTTCTTTTTTAAGATCACTCATATCAAGTATGTATTGTAAAAAGCTAGCTTTAAAGAATCCATCTTTAGTGCCAAGATTTACAAATAAGCGGCTATGTGCGCCACCAGATTTGTATTCTTTTCTACCATCACCACGTCCGGCATCTCTGCTATTGTCGCGGTCTCTAGAGCGACTTCTATCGTTTCTATCAGCAGGTTCTCTTCTTCCTTTGTCGCGTAAATTGAGGTCTTCAGCGTTTTCGTAATATTTAAGGAAGCGGTCGAATTCCATTGCAGCTACACGTTTTAGCACATCTTCCTTGCTAACTTCAGCAAATTTTTCGGCCAACATTGGTACATAGGTTTCATAATCGCCGTGGCTAATATCCGTACTCAATAATTTATCCATAAAATGGAAGAACTGCTTGCGACAAACATCTTTACCGGAAGGAATATCTAGCTTATGGAATTGAGAATTGTTGATGCGCTCAATTTGCTTAAGTTTATAAGCTTCCTTTGCATGTATGATTGAAATACAAATGCCCTGATTGCCGGCGCGGCCGGTTCTACCGCTTCTGTGGGTGTATACTTCTACGTCATCGGGTAATTCGTAATTAATTACATGGGTAATACCTTGTACGTCAATACCTCTTGCCGCAACATCGGTAGCAATCAGTAATTGTAAACTTTTGTCTCTGAATTGCCCCATTACCTTATCGCGCTGAAACTGAGTAAGATCTCCATGTAACGCATCAATATCGTAACCTTCTCTGGTTAATTTTTCAGAAATATCCTGTGCATCTATTTTGGTTCTGGTGAAGATGATGCCATAAATGCCCGGATTAAAATCAATAATACGTTTTAAGGTTTCGTATCTGTGTTGAGCCGTAGTTAAATAGTATTGGTGGTCAATACTTTTGTTAGCCATATTAACTTTACCAACAGTAACTTCTTTAGGCTCATTCATGTAACGCTTACTCACCTTTCTAATTTCAGGAGGCATGGTAGCGCTAAATAACCAG
>JBIIAP010000269.1:0-3563 GCA_044239855.1 Sediminibacterium sp.
ATTAGGAGAAGAGATTAATAAAACGAGGATCATATATTTTACGAAAGAGATGCAACAGGCGGCAAAGCATACTTATTCGTTTAAGTTCAATAAAAATGAGTTAAAAGATTATGCATCAAAAGCAGGGGTAATAAAGCAGCGAGGACTGGTGCATTACAACAAAAAAGGCATATCAGATTTTATGATTTTAATAGATGAAGAGGATGAGGTAAAGTTTGAAAAGCAGCGCGATTTGTTGAAAAAATATTTGGGGATAGGGGGAGGGGGAATAAAATTAGAAATTAAAAAAACAGAACAAGAATCAGATGAAGAATTTGGAGAAATTTCTGATTTGCCTCCATCAATTGCACCAAGTAATGGAAGCAATAATTTTAGAGGAGGAACTTTTGGTTGTACGAGGATTTTAACAGACCCAATACCTTCAAGGATAGCAAAATTTTCAAGTAGGTGTAACAGTGTTTATAAAAAAGGAATTTATTATCGTTATCATGCAGGAATAGATGTTTCAATGCCTTTTGGTACAGAGATTAAGTCTATATTGAGCGGAACTGTTGAATCTGAACCTATCAAAAACGATTTTGATAAAAAAGGACTAGGTAGCAATATTATCATAAAGTCTAAAACGAAGACCGGTATCGTTATTTACTATCATTATTGTCACTTATTACAATCTTCTTTAAATCTCAAAAAAGGAGATATTGTCAAGCGAGGTCAGGTAATAGCAGTGACTGGAAAGACTGGAAATATAGCAACAATAAAAGGTATTGAAACAAATTTAATACAGCAACATTGTCATATTGAGGTATATGAAGGTGAAGGGAATTGGAGCAATAAAGATAAACGTGTTAATCCCAAAAAGTATTTAAATAATTTTTTGAAAGCTAAAATTGAACAATATGAATAAGTTTTTTATTTTAATTTTTTTTATTTCTCTTTTTATTAATAATTGTAAAAGCCAAATTCATAAAAAAATATTTGAAAAAAATAATAATCTAGAATTGTCCAGCAATGATAGAATCCTATCAATAGATACTAGCATTATAAAAATAGGCTATGACTCTTTGGTAGCAACTAAATATTTTGAATTTATTTATTTAAGAGATTTATCATTCGATAATGGAAAGTTAAAAATAAATATGCCTTTAAGTACATTTAAGAAAAATTTTTCCAATATTACTTTTGAATCCAAACGAATAGAAGATATTGAAGCAGAAGATGGATTTTGGAATGAACCCAGGTATTATTACAATGGTGAAAACTATGTAGTTTCAGATGCTTTATTTAATGAGAAACAAAAAAAAATATTATCCATATGTGTAAAAAATAAAAAATCAATTATTGATAAAATTGATTTAAAAGTGGGGGATAGCATAACTAAAATACCAAAATATTTTAATTATGCTTTTAAATATATAAGAGATGAAATGGATACGTCAATTAAAAACAAACAACCAAATTTTGGTAATGAACGATATGTCGATATAAGTATATACAGAGATAGAGATATAAGAAGTGATTATTGGTTGAGATTTGTTTGTGATATTATTTCTAAAAAAATCATACGAATAGAAGTGGAACATTAAGTTGAATGGCTTTTTCGTCGTAGGTAATGTAAATAATTAACTATGCCTCTATATTATAAATTTTACGAAATACGGTACCTGATTTTTTTGATGTAGATCAATAAATTTATATGAATAAAATTGTAATAGCATTATCGTTGATTTTGTTTTTTGTACTTGCATCTAATAGACAAAAAAATGACATTTATAAAAATACAAAAGACTTTGTAACGAATACTGATGTAAAGAATATACCGGATAGTCTATTAAATAAAATGAGTGATACCGGATTAATTAAGATTGGCTATGATTCTATTTTAACTACAAAACATTTTGAGTATCTGTATTTAAAAGACATAACTTTTGATAAAGATAAAATAACGCTAAATACATGAAAAAAAACATCCTCATTTTGGCAATTATTTGTTTTTTAGGGAACAATGTCAATGCTCAACGATTAAGTAAATTAGAAAAAATTCAAGGTAAGTGGACTGACGCATATGATTATGAGAATGGAAAGAAGTATATAGGTAAAGGAAACCATACATCAATAATAGTTGGCAATCATTGGATTAGTGCAACTATTGAATCAGGCAGCAATATTAAACAATATGATTCTTCGATATTTCATTTTTGTGATGGTGACGAATCTAGTCATATTGACAATTATTCAGTTAATGATACAACCGGTGCGTATTTATGTAATTACGATTGGGATCAATGTTATGAAGTAAGTATTGATGAACATGAGTTGTCGCTCACATTAGTCAACAGACCCTCTAGAATACTTGTATATAAAAGGGCGACTCCAATGCATAAAAATGCTAAACGAGCTATTATTACAATTCCTCTGTCCGCCATCTTTACCTCCCCCAACATTCCCACTAAAATGTATTTGCTAAAATTTGATGAAGTAGAAGTAATCGCTGAAAAAGACAATTGGCTGCATATTAAATATTATGGTAAAAAAATAGTGGAAGGCTGGATTCGAAAAAAGGATACTATTATGAAGTAAAAACACATGTTCAACTCATATAGTTTTTATTACTTTTTTCTAAGTTTACTCAACATAAAAACTGCTATCACCTAAGACTTTTTTCAATACATTTTAACTAAATAAAAAGTTGTCCATTCGGACAACTATACTTAGCTTTGGAAAATATTAACACAATAAAAATTAGGATAGTAATATTATATAAAAATTACTTTATTGATTTTTATAAAAAACAGAAGCAGAAAGTTAAAGACAAGATTTTATGGACTTTTAAAATTGTCGAAATTCAACTGCAAATCCCTACGGATTATTTTGAACATATTTCAGAGACGGACTTTATGAAATTAGAATTAAACAGGGTAGTGATATTTTTCGCATCTTCTGTTTTTTTGACGAGGGTAAATTGATTATACTCGCAAATGGCTTTCAGAAAAAGTCACAGAAAACTCCTAAATCAGAAATCGAAAAAACACTAAAAATTAAAGAAGAATATGAGCAAGAAAAGTAATTTGAAAAGTCTTGATCAATTTGTTGAAGAACAATATGGAAAGAAAGGGACTACCAAACGGAATAAGTTTGAAAAGGGATATGAAAACTTTAAACTAGGTTTTTTACTTCAACAAGCTCGTCTTGAAAAAGGATTAACACAAGAAGAATTGGCTGAAAAGTGTGGAACCAATAAAGGGTACATTTCAAAAATAGAGAACAATATTAAAGAAGTTCGAATTTCAACACTTCAAAAAATAGTTGAATTAGGACTAGGTGGCCATATTGAATTGTCGATCAAACTTTAATGATTAAGAGCGGCAAGTAGTAAAAGCAAAATTACACTTACAGTATTGTTTAACAAGTCTATTTACCTACCACCATCTACAAAAGTAAAATGCCCCTAAAAAATCTCAAATTCTAGGGGCATTTTGCGCAGCATTCATTTTATCCAATAATATTTCTTATCTGGAAGAAGGCATATTTAATGGGGTATCTCTTTTTAACATACTATCTTTATT
>JBIIAP010000270.1:0-3561 GCA_044239855.1 Sediminibacterium sp.
GTTTCTTAAGAATATAATAACGACTAAATGAATTATTGGGATTGTTTTTATCTGGCTGCGTGATTTTTAGTGAAGCACTACTTAATACATTAGGCTGATTAAATATTTCCCTTTTTTGCTTAAAACCAATCAGAGCTGCCGAATCGTATTCATTAATCAATCCGCGTCTGTCCGGAGGTACATTTAATAAAAGATTGGCGCCTCGTCCAACAGTCCTTAAATAAATTTTCATCAGCTCATCCGGTGATTTCACTTTTGCGTCTTCTTCTTTATGATAAAACCATCCTGGTCGGATACTTACATCTGATTCTGCAGGTATATAATTTGCGCCATGCACGTTTCCTGCTAATAAGGAGTCGTTTGAAGGTCCACCTTCTCCTCTTTTAAACCCGGCTGTATCGAGGGTATTCCAATTGGTTTCACCTGCAATACCCTGTTCGTTGCCTATCCATCTTATATCAGGACCAATGTCACTAAAAACTATAGTTTGAGGTGAAAGTCTTCTAACAGTTTTTTCAAAGCGATTCCAGTCATATACTTGACGTTTACCATTTGGTCCCTCCCCATTTGCACCATCCCACCAAAGCTCCCAAATTGGGCCATAATTTTTAAATAACTCTTCCATCATATTCACAAAAACATCATTGTACTTTGGTGTGCCATAATCCGGATGGTTTCTATCCCATGGCGAAATATACACACCAAAAAGTAACCCTGCTTTTTTACAGGCTGCAGATAATTCTGCCAAAACATCTCTTTTAAATGTACTTTGTTGTACGGTATGGGTAGAATATTTAGAAGGCCATAAACAAAAACCATCGTGGTGTTTGGCTGTAATGATGATCCCTTTAGCACCTGCTTGTTTTGCAATTCTACACCACTGATT
This sequence comes from Sediminibacterium sp., assembly GCA_044239855.1. Classification (GTDB taxonomy): domain Bacteria; phylum Bacteroidota; class Bacteroidia; order Chitinophagales; family Chitinophagaceae; genus Sediminibacterium. Next base: position 887 of record JBIIAP010000270.1, read on the forward strand.
GCAATCCATTTGATTCGGATTAAATACTTCCGTCCGCTCCTTACCATCACCCCATTCTTTGTCGGTAAAAGTATTCGGCCCAAAATGCATGAACAGATAATATTCATTATCATGCGATTTTAATTGTGCATTAGTAGGAAGAACGTTTTTACTAATTCCGGGTTGAGCCTGAATAGAAAAAGAAAACAATACGCAATAAAAAATTAGGATTGCTTTTTGCATGGACAAGCAGTTTTTGTTATTCAATAAAGAATAAATATACAATAAATAAACTGAAAGTGAGCCTAACAGAATTGGCAGGTCAATAGCCTTAATTAATGAATTTTGCAAAGAATTAGTCCAACAATTCCACATCCTTTGGATACTTCGCCTTATTGAACAAAAACAAATTCTCCGAAAGCACACTCCCCAGGTTGATATTACTCACTTTTAACTCTGTGATGTTATTGCTCTTATCTAAAATAGTAGCCTTGGCTAAATTTCCGGAAACCTTATCAAAAAATATATTTACCTGCACAAAATTTTTCCTTTTATCCAATGGTTTCATCTCTATTTCATTCATTGCACCCTTAGATGAAATTAACTTATACGCAAAATCTTTATCGTATGATCCTGCTAATAACTTCTGGGGACTTAATGTCTGATTGGTTTCTTCTACAGATGATTTGGTAATGGTCTTATTTCCATCAAAATTATAGACACTTTTCCCATCACAAATGATCTCCGTTTTGCCCTGTTTTAACACGTACTTCTCTCCTTTCATGGAAAGAGAAAGTGCTTTGCTTCCCGCAGCACGTCCTTTACTTGTTATGGAGTTTATCACAAAAGATGCGGTAATCCCTTTTGCGCTTTTTACTTTATTCCCAAATGTTTCAATTATCTTTTTAGCTGCAGGATCATTCTGAGCATTAAGAGCTGAAAAACAAGTAAATGTAACGAGTGCAACTAAGTATGATTTTATCATTTGGTAAAATTGGTGAGCAAATATAATATTTTCGGCCATTGGGTGGACAAAACTTACCAGAAGTTTAACATTGAATAAAAACACTATAAGTCAAGCCCATTACAATGTATCCAAGAAATCTTGCAACTCCATTTCAGTTTTATAAAGCACTTCTCTTGCCTTACTACCCTGATTGGGTCCAACAATGCCTGCTGCTTCTAACTGATCCATTAACCTTCCTGCTCTGTTGTAGCCCAATTTCATCCTACGCTGAATTAAAGAGGTTGATCCCATCTGACTTTGTACAATTAATCTGGCAGCATCTTCAAACAACGGATCTCTATCGCTGGAATCAAAATTCTTGCCTTCCATATCTTTTTCATCGATATACTCCGGCAATAAAAATGCTTGCGGATAGCCCCTTTGGTCACCAATAAACTCACACACCCCCTCTACTTCTGGCGTATCAACAAATGCACATTGTAATCGGGTTATTTCTCCATTATAACTTACCAACAAATCTCCTTTACCTATCAGTTGTTCAGCCCCACCTGCATCCAAAATGGTTCTGCTATCAATTTTGCTAGACACTTTAAAGGCAATTCTAGCAGGGAAGTTGGCCTTGATGGTTCCGGTAATAATATTTACCGACGGACGCTGCGTTGCGATAATCAGATGTATACCAATGGCACGGGCTAATTGTGCTAATCGGGCAATAGGCATTTCTACTTCCTTACCCGCTGTCATAATTAAATCGGCAAACTCATCTACCACCAAAACAATAAATGGCAAGTATTGATGCCCTTTCTCCGGATTTAGTTTTCGAGCAGTGAACTTTTCATTGTATTCCTTAATATTTCTACATCCTGCTTCTTTCAACAGATCATAGCGGTTATCCATTTCAATGCAAAGTGCATTAAGCGTATTCACTACTTTTTTGGTATCGGTAATGATGGATTCCTCTTCTCCAGGTAGTTTTGCCAGAAAATGTTTTTCTATCACGCGATATAAACTCAACTCTACTTTTTTGGGATCAACCAAAACAAATTTAAGCTGAGACGGATGTTTTTTGTACAGCAATGAAACCAAGATGGCATTTAATCCGACCGACTTACCCTGACCGGTAGCACCTGCCATTAATAAGTGAGGCATTGCTGCTAGATCTACAATAAAATTTTCATTATCAATCCTTTTACCAATAGCAATAGGTAGAGAAAAGGCACTGTTCTGAAATTTTTCACTGGCCAGCAAGGTCTTCATACTCACCACCGTTTTACGCACATTGGGCACTTCTATACCAATGGTACCTTTACCGGGTATGGGTGCGATAATCCTGATTCCTAATGCGGCTAAACTCAGCGCAATATCATCTTCTAAGTTTTTAATTCTACTAATACGCACACCCGGGGCAGGCACTATTTCATACAAAGTAACGGTAGGCCCAACAGTGGCTGCAATTCTTTGAATCGCAATGTCATAGTTTTTAAGGGTAGCAATAATTTGATTCTTATTCGTTTCTAATTCCGCCGGATCATGCACTATTTTTTCACTCCCATGTGTTTCCAGCAAATCCAAACGAGGATACTTGTAATCTTTTAGGTCAAGGGTAACATCATATTTTGTAGCTAAACTACCTACGGTAGCTGCTATTTCTTCCATATTTTCATCGGCTGACGCTGCAACCTCCTTTATTTCTAGCTCTAATTTATCAGTTGGAGGAATATGTGCTGTT
>JBIIAP010000271.1:0-3550 GCA_044239855.1 Sediminibacterium sp.
AGAAATACAGATTGGTGGCCTAATCAGTTAAAGCTGAATGTGCTTCGACAGTACTCTTCATTGTCTAACCCAATGGAAGAGTCCTTCGACTATGTCAAGGAATTTAATAGCCTTGATTTTGATGCACTGAAAAAAGATATTAATGAGTTGATGACTACCTCTCAAGATTGGTGGCCTGCAGATTACGGACATTATGGCCCCTTATTTATTCGTATGGCTTGGCATAGTGCAGGTACTTACCGTACTACCGATGGCCGTGGTGGTGGCGGTGCCGGAATGCAACGTTTTGCCCCTCTGAATAGCTGGCCAGATAACACCAACCTCGATAAGGCTAGACTATTACTTTGGCCTATCAAACAAAAATATGGTAAGAAAATTTCTTGGGCCGACCTTATGATTCTTGCAGGTAACTGCGCACTGGAGTCAATGGGATTCAAAACTTTTGGTTTTGCGGGCGGTCGCGAAGATGTTTGGGAACCAGCCGAAGATGTTTATTGGGGTAAAGAACGCGAATGGTTGGGCGATAAAAGATATACAGGTGATCGGGATCTAGAAAATCCACTTGCTGCAGTACAAATGGGATTAATATATGTAAATCCAGAAGGCCCTAACGGAAACCCTGATCCAATTGCTTCTGCAAGAGATATTCGGGAAACCTTTGCACGTATGGCAATGAACGACGAAGAAACTGTTGCACTTATTGCTGGTGGGCACACATTTGGCAAAACACATGGTGCAGCCGATCCCGGCAAATATGTTGGCAAAGAACCTGCAGCTGCTGGTATTGAAGAACAAGGACTTGGCTGGAAAAACACATTCGGTAGCGGTAATGGAGTTAATACAATTACAAGTGGTTTGGAAGGTGCATGGACTACTACCCCAACTAAATGGAGCAATAACTATTTTGAAAACTTATTTGGTTTTGAGTGGGAACTTACTAAAAGTCCTGCAGGTGCACACCAATGGAAACCAAAAGCAGGTGCCGGCGCTGGGACTGTTCCTGATGCACATGATTCATCATTGAAGCATGCTCCTACTATGCTTACAACTGACTTGGCTTTACGTGAAGATCCAAGTTATGGCCCTATTTCTAAACGCTTCTATGAAAACCCCGATCAATTCGCTGACGCATTTGCTCGCGCATGGTTTAAGTTAACGCACAGAGATATGGGACCTCGCTCTCGCTATGTTGGCAAAGAAGTACCATCGGAAGTGCTAATCTGGCAAGACCCTATCCCTGCTGTTACACATGAATTAATTAATGAGGCAGATGCCACCGCTTTAAAAGCTAAAATTTTGGCTTCAGGTTTAACTGTTGCCCAATTGGTTTCAACTGCCTGGTCTTCCGCATCTACCTTCCGCGGTTCAGATAAACGTGGTGGTGCCAACGGCGCACGTATTCGTCTTGCTCCTCAAAAATATTGGGTAGCAAATAATCCGGCTCAATTATCTAAAGTACTAGATACACTTGAAAACATTCAGAAAGAATTCAATAGCCAATCTGGTAACAAGCAAGTTTCACTGGCAGACCTAATTGTTTTAGGCGGAGCTGCTGGCATTGAAAAAGCTGCTAAAAATGCAGGACTAAATGTAGTTGTTCCATTTACAGCTGGTCGTGCAGATGCATCTCAAGAACATACAGATGTAGAATCTTTTGCAGTTTTAGAACCAATGGCAGATGCATTCCGCAATTACGCAAAGAATCATGCGATTGCTTCTTACACAGAAGAAATGTTGATTGATAAAGCGCAATTATTAACCCTAACAGCTCCGGAAATGACCGTTCTATTAGGTGGAATGCGTGTACTAAACACCAATTTCGATCAGTCTAAACATGGCGTATTTACTAAAAATCCGGAAGCACTTTCTAATGACTACTTTATTAATCTTTTAGATTTAAGTACTACATGGAAGGCTAATTCAGACGCTAAAGATTTGTTTGAAGGTCGTGACCGTAAAACAGGAGAAATTAAGTGGACTGGTACAAGAGTTGACCTGATCTTCGGTTCAAATTCTGAGCTAAGAGCAATTGCGGAAGTATATGGTTGTGCCGATTCGAAAGAAAAATTTGTTAAAGATTTTGTTGCAGTTTGGAGTAAAGTAATGAACCTCGACAGATTTGATCTAGCTTAATCGCTCAATTTAAAAATGAATATTCCTAAAAAGAGTTGACGTCGCAGTCAACTCTTTTTATTTAAAATCACATCTAATAATTACTGAAAAATCAACTATTTAATATTAAACTACCAATAAACTACATCCCCTCAAATCACTATTGTCCATCCTTCCCAACACTTCAAAACTACCATCCGCATATACTTTTCCTATATCTTGAGTTGCTATAAAAGAACAGCTATATCTATTGGCCAAATCAATAATTTGTAAAATACCGGAACCTTCTGATGAAATTGCAAATGGATCGTCTTCACTCCTAACCAACACTTTCATCCAAGGCGGACAAATATACCGTCCCCCTCCTGTTGAGTATGCCTGACTTAATAACTCTGTCATACCGTATTCAGCATGAATATTTTTTACACCCAATCGATTGGTTAACACTGCATGTAACTCCGCCCTGGTAAGTTCCCTTCCTCGCCCCTTCATCCCCCCGGTCTCCATTACTATGGTGTGCTCTAATTGCTGCGGAAACTGCGCTGAAAAATCAAGTAAGGCAAAAGTTACCCCCAATAACAGCGTTTTCTGTCCACTTAATTCAAGACTTTTTAACTTATCAGACAATTCAGTATAATTGTATAAATAAAACCCGCTTTCCGCGTGATTACTTGCCTTAATCAATTTGTCAGCCATATATACTAGGGAAGAATTTTCCCGCTCTAAATAAGCTGGTAAAAGCGCTAAAACGCAATATTCTTGAATATCTCCATAAAAATAATTAAACCCAGCCATGAACGATTGCTCATACAAGTCAAGCTTTTTTACATAATGCCTGCTGGTGACTATACCAGTAGTGCCACTACTCTCAAAAACCTTTTCAGGCTCCAATGCTCCACAAACCACCTTTCTCTCCTTAAAAAAGGAAATAGGCAACGCAGGAATAGTTAATGGTATCTGTGTATCTACCGGGTTGGGGTGCACTAAATTCACCCATTCCCGATAAATAACATTATTTTGATACTGAAATTGAAACATTTCAGCACAATATTCATTGAAATGAATATCGGCGCCTGAAAAAATATTGTTAATATCGAACAAATGCACTGTTGAGTATTGTATTGTTTTAACTAATTTTGAAAGAGAAAGATTTATAATGAGAACAAAAATATTAATACTGTTGACAATAACCGTCTTTTTTATTACTTGTAAAAAAGACAGCTTCAATACCAAACCGCAAATAACGTTTAATAATGTTAATTCAACGGTATTTAGTCAAGGGCAAATTCTTACATTCCAACTAGATTTTACCGATAAAGAAGGAGATATTCAGGACACGCTTTGGGTAGAAAAAATTTCCCGAACTTGTCCAAAAGAAGTAGGGGTGCAAATTATTAATAAAAACAAAGTGCCCAATTTTACCCCCACCAGCAACTTA
>JBIIAP010000272.1:0-3542 GCA_044239855.1 Sediminibacterium sp.
ATTTATGATGAACGCATTGCAATTGAAAAACACCGCTACAAAAAGAGCATGAATATTGGCGAGGTGGCTGCGGCGCAAAGTCACAAACAAGTTTATGAAGACATCATTCAAAACAATTATCAATCTGCATTGATTTTTGAAGATGATGTTGTGCCCAATACTAACATAGAAAATGTTGATTTATTAAAAAGTATCATCAATGAATTGCCAGAAAATTGGGAAGTATTTTATTGGGGTTATGGCGATAAGAATTTAAAAAATAGTTGGTTTGCTAAAATTAAAAAAGCGATTTATCATATTCAACATAAAATTGGGCTGCTTAATTTTAATCATACCATGATTAATAATTTATATGCTAAAAAATTGTCGCGGCATATTGTAAAATCTGGGTATCAAGATTTAATACATGCCTACGCGGTAACAAATAGTGGAGCCAAAAAATTATTAGCCTGGAATACACCGGTTGTGTACCCTGCAGACACCAGTATTTCTTACGCGATCATGAATAATACGGTAAATGCATACTTATCGGTACCCACTATTTTTGATCAGGAAGTTCAGGTACGACCAAATGAATACATATCTTTAATCAACGACTAAAAACATAAAAATGAAAGGAATTATCAATATAGAAAGCATAACCAGAAGAACATTGAAGTTTTTTGGGCTATACTACAAATGGTTGTTTTACAAAGAACAACATGCTCCTACCAAACAGATGTTACAAATGCGTTCTTTATACGGAAACTTTATTGCTCCTGGTGATTTGTGTTTTGATATTGGTGCCAATATGGGTTCAAGGGTTGGTAGTTTTTTAATGCTGGGGGCAAAAGTGATTGCTTTGGAGCCTCAAAAATCTTGCTGCGCAGAATTAAAAAATGTGTATGCCAATCAACCGGTTGAAATTATTCAAAAAGGAGTAGGTGCAAAAAATGAAATTAAAAAATTTTATGTTTCCAATAATTCGCTCATCTCTTCTTTTAATTTAGAATGGATTGAAGAGATAAAAAAGAAACATACTAAAAACAATTGGAACCAAATTGAAGAAGTAGCAATAGTTACGATTGATAGTTTGATTGAAATGTATGGCATGCCTAAATTTATTAAGATTGATACAGAAGGGTTTGAACTAGAAGTACTAAAGGGTTTGACCAATAAAGTGGATTCACTTTCATTTGAGTATACCATGCCGGATAATCAACAAAAAACTTTAGCCTGCTTAAAAACCATTGATCAGTTATACCAGGGCAAAGCGTTATACAATATTTGTAAAGATGAAGAATTTAACATGCACTTTACAAATTGGGTAGAGATTGGTGAATTAGAAAAGATTATTGTAAACCCTGAACTGTTTAATCAGGCTCATTTTGGACCTTACGGAGATATTTACATAAAGCGTGTTCATTAACTTGTTGTTTTAATATTAATCGATGAAAATTTCCGGATTTACCATTATTAAAAATGCAGTCATTAATGACTATCCAATAGTAGAAGCTATATTGTCTATTTTACCTGTAGTAGATGAAATGGTTGTTTTAATTGGTGATTCGGCAGATGAAACAAAGCAGCTAATACAGCATATTAACCATCCTAAAATAAAAATATTTGATTCGGTTTGGGATTCCAGCTTAAGAAGTGGTGGTTCTGTTTTAGCAGTTGAAACAAATAAAGCATTACAACTGATTGATAAAAATAGTACCTGGGCATTTTATATTCAGGCTGATGAAGTAGTGCATGAACAATACCTTCCTGCCATCCGAAATGCTTGCGAACGTTATGCTTCTGATAAAAATGTTGAAGGACTTTTATTTAATTACTTGCATTTTTACGGCACGTACGACTATGTAGGTGATAGCAGAAAGTGGTACAACAAAGAAGTTCGGATAATTAGAAATGATTTATCTATTTCTTCTTATAAGGATGCGCAAGGTTTTAGAAAGCAAAATAATAAACTACATGTAAAAATAATTGATGCATTTATTTTTCATTATGGTTGGGTAAAATCTCCTGAACAAATGATGAAAAAAAGAAAAGAAGTGGGTAGATTTTGGGTAGATGATGAAGGCGTTAAAAACTTTGATCAATTACCGGATGAATTTAATTTTGAAGAATACGATTCAATTGCTGCTTTTACAGGAACCCATCCACAGGTAATGCTTGAAAGGATTAAGAAAAAAAATTGGCACATCAATTTAGATCTAAACGAAAAGAAATTTCACATTAAAGACTATTTATTATACCAGTTCGAAAAACTTACCGGCATCCGTATGTTTGATTTTAAAAACTACAGATTATTAAAATAGCAAGTCTTTAAATAAACTTCGTTAATAGATTTATTATTATATTTAATTGATTGTTTTAATATACAAATAGTTCATATGAATTTTCTTTACCAATCTTTTTACATAGGCAAATTTAAAATTGAAGTGCCGGTATTTATTTGGTTTTTATTGGCCACCGTTGCCTCTATCATTGAATTAACTCGCGGGGAAGAGAATTTCAATAACTTTTTACTGTATAAGCATGTTTTTATTCATACTACCCAACAATTAAATTTATACAACGGCTTGCCCGAAAATTTATTCGACAATCATTATGGCCCATTTTTTAGTATGGTGATTGCCCCATTTAGTTTTATTGGCAACTACCTAGGTTGTTTTTTATGGTGCATAGCCAATGCCTGGATACTGTATTTTGCTATTTCAAAGCTTCCGCTTAACAGACACAAGCAATTGACTATATTATTGATTACTGCGGTTGAAATGATGACTGCAACGCATAATATTCAGTTTAATACGATGCTAACGGGCTGGATCATTTTGTCATTTATTTACATTGAAAAAGAAAAAGAAATTTGGAGTTTACTATTTATTGCGGCAGGTTTTTTGGTAAAAATTTTAGGCGTTGTTGGAATAGGATTTTTCATTTTTAGCAAACACAAGAAAAACTTTATACTATTGGGTATTATGTGGCTTTTAGTATTAGGTTTCTTGCCTGCAATTATTTCATCCCCTGCTTTTGTATTACAATCCTATATTGATTGGTACTATGATTTAATTGATAAAAATCAGTCGAATGTAAATTTTATTGTAAACTACATGCAAGACATCAGCGTAATGGGCATGATACGCAGAATATTCAAAGCAGATAATTTAGCAAACTGGATGGTTTTATTACCGGCTGCTATTGCGTATGTTTTACCCATATTCAGATTCAAGGAATTCAAGCATTTATCATTCCGGCTCAGTTATCTGGCAATGGCATTAATTGGAGTGGTAATTTTTAGTAGTTCAGCGGAAAGTCCAACGTATGTAATAGCTGTTGCAGGAGTAGCCATTTGGTATGTTACTCAACAAGGTAATAATGTTAAAATGGCAAATGCGCTATTGATTTTCACTTTGATTTTAACTGTTTTTTCACCCACCGACTTATTTCCTGCTTTTCTCAGAAAAAATTATGTAATTCCTTATGCATTAAAAGCTTTGCCGTGTTTGGTAGTTTGGCTAACCATATTGTACCAATTAATTACCAAAAGGTTTGAA
>JBIIAP010000273.1:0-3522 GCA_044239855.1 Sediminibacterium sp.
CAAAGCGAACCAGATCTTCTTTGCTAAATTTATTGTTCAACAATACATTGGCCGCAACTACTGCACCGGCAGAACTAGCAGCACTGGAACCCACTCCACTGCCAGGTTTTATTTGTTTTTTGATGCATAATTCAAAGCCCTTCACCTCCGGTGCCTCTTCCATTAATGCCAACAATGCAGCACCAGCTACATTTTTTTCCGGATCGGTAGGTAAGTTGTATTCGTCCTCATTTATTATGGTAATGCCTGCATGGTCTGAAAATGAAATAGACATAATATCATACGGGTCGGTTACTGCAAAACCCAAAATATCGAACCCGCAAACCATATTGGCTACTGTTGCAGGAGAATGAACTACTATTTTTTTATTGTTCATGTTTTGTTTGGTCTATACTGATTTTCTGAATTGATGAATGATATTATTAGCCTGCCACCCTAATTATATCAGCAAATACACCCGATGCTGTTACATCTGCTCCTGCACCGGCACCTTTAATTACCAAAGGTTGCTCCGGATACCTTTCTGTATAAAATAATACTAAATTGTCTTTCCCATACAAATGATAAAAATCAGAACCAGAAGGGATATGCTGCAATCCTACTTTTGCTTTTCCATTATCGAATGCAGCAACAAATTTTAATTTGCAATTTTCTGCTTTTGCAGCTTCATATAATTTCTTGAAATGAGGTTCTTGCTTTTCCATTTCATTATAAAAATCCTGTACGCTTCCTTCAAAACAAGATGCCGGCAAAAATGCTTCATTCTCAATGTTTGCCATTTCCATTTTCTCGCCGGTTTCCCTTGCAAGAATCATTATTTTTCTCATCACATCCGTACCCCCTAAATCTAAACGTGGATCAGGCTCTGTATAACCCTCCTCCTGTGCTCGCTTTACAATTTGTGAAAATGGCACAGTTGCATCGTAATTATTGAACACATAATTTAAAGTGCCGGATAGTACTGCTTGAATTTTATTTATTTTATCTCCACTGCGTATTAAATCATTCAATGTTCCTATAATGGGTAAGCTTGCTCCAACATTTGTTTCAAATAAAAAGCGGGCATTATACGCACGCGCCAATGTTTTAAGATGTAGATAATTATTGTAAGCAGAAGAACAAGCAATTTTATTACATGCCACCACCGACACACTTTTTTCTAACAATGTTCCATAAACAGTTGCTACTTCTGCATTAGCTGTTACATCTACAAAAACACTATTTCTTAAGTTTTTGTGCATGATAGCGTCTACAAACTTATGTATCGTTGCGTCTTCGCCAGATGCAAGTTCTTCTTTCCAGTTATTTAAATCGATACCGCCATCATTCAACAACATTTTTTTACTGTTGGCGATACCTGCCACTTGTATTTGCAAACGAAGATGTTCTTTTAAATAATTTACTTGCTTAGCAATTTGGCCCACTAATTTTCCTCCCACATTTCCTGCCCCTGCAATAAATACATTGAGCTGCTTGTAGCTGGTTTCAAAAAATTCTTCATGCAATACGTTGATGGCTTTTTTTACATCCACTGCCGATAATACGGAGGATATGTTTTTTTCTGAAGAACCTTGTGCTATGGCTCTTACATTAATTCCGTTTCTACCTAAAGCACCAAACATTTTTCCGCTGATGCCCGGGTGACTTTTCATTTGTTCTCCTACTACAGCAACAATACTTAATCCGTTTTCAACTTTTACCGGCTCCACTTTACCGGTTTGAATTTCATAAGAAAACGCATAATCTATTGCTGCTTGTGCTACCACTGCATCTGCTTCACTAATACCAACGCAAATAGAATGTTCTGAAGAACTTTGTGTGATTAATATTACATTGATGTTTTTTATGGCCAAGGTTTCAAATAATCGTTTTGAAAACCCGGGTATCCCTACCATACCACTCCCTTCTAAACTTAATAAGCTGATAGAGTTTATGCTGGATATGCCTCTGATAATTTGATTGTCGTGCGTTACTTCTTTTTCTATAATGGTTCCTGCAGCTTCCGGCTCAAAAGTGTTCTTCACCCAAACTGGTATGTTTTTTTTCATTACCGGTTGGATCGTAGGCGGATAAATAATCTTGGCTCCAAAATGCGATAACTCCATGGCCTCCTGGTATGAAATTCGCTCGATATGTTTTACATGTTGCACCAGCCTTGGGTCAGCGGTTTTCATACCACTTACATCTGTCCAAATTTCTAGTGCTGCAGAATTTAATGCTGCTGCGTAAATAGCACCTGTATAATCTGATCCTCCTCTTCCAAGTGTAGTTGTAAAGCCTTCTTCATTTGATGAAATAAAACCTGGTGCAACGTATATGTCAAATTTATTTTCAGAAAAATATTGTTCAATATTTGCATTGGTTTTCTCAAAATTAACCGCAGCATTGCTATATTGATCATTGGTAATAATCAACTTGCGAGAATCTACCCATTGTTGATTAACTGATATGGATTGTAGTTTAGCAGAAATAATATAAGATGATATTAACTCTCCATAGCTCACCAACCGATCTTTAATACGTGGAGATAATTCGCCCAGTAAAAATATACCATCGCATAACCCCTCTAATTCGTTTAATTGTTGTTTAACCCAACTTAATGTTGCGCTTTGTTCCTGTATGGGCAATAATTCTCTAACCGCATCTAAATGTTTGGCTTCTAATGCCTTCATTTGTTGCTTATATTCCTCATTGCCATTTGCAGCTAAAGTACCCGTCAGTATTAATTGATCGGTTACGCCCCCCAATGCAGAAACAACCAGTACAACCGGCTCTTTCTCCTTTGCTTTCACTACTATTGATACAACTTTATTGATGTTAGTTGCGTTGGCAACTGAACTTCCTCCGAATTTTAAAACCTGCATAACTTCTCTTACTTAAAATCTTAATTACAAATTCATTTATTAAACCAAATAACCAAATACATTATCATTTTGATTCAGTGCCGTATAGTTAATATTATACCGCTTCATATTTTCAATCAAAACGATATAATCTTTACTCGACTGTAACTCTATTCCTACCAATGCCGGGCCTGTTTCTTTATTATTTTTTTGGATGTATTCAAATCGGGTAATATCATCTGTTGGCCCTAATACATGACTTACAAATTCCTTTAATGCGCCGGGACGCTGTGCAAAACGAATCAGGAAGTAATGCTTTAAACCCTCGTATTGCAAAGATCTTTCTTTGATCTCCTGCATCCGATCGATGTCGTTGTTACTGCCGCTAATGATGCATACGATAGTTTTACCTTGTATTTCCTCCGCAAAGTCGTCTAACGCAGCAATGGACAAAGCTCCGGCTGGTTCAACCACAATTGCATCTTCATTGTATAATTTTAAAATGGTGGTGCACACTTTACCTTCGTTTACCAAACACATTTTATCCATCACTTCTTTACAAATGTTAAAAGTGAGATCGCCTACACGCTTCACCGCCGCACCGTCTACAAACCGTTCAATATTTTCTACTGTAACCGGATGACCTGCTTTCAAAGCTTCGGTCATAGATGGCGCGCCT
>JBIIAP010000274.1:0-3520 GCA_044239855.1 Sediminibacterium sp.
TTGTGGAGTGGGCTTTAAATTGATGATGGCATTGAGTGAACATTTTAAATTGCCTGATGAACGTTATTTAAAATACATAGATCTGGCTGCTGTAGCAATTGCTGCTGATATAGTTCCTGTAATAGGAGAAAACAGAATACTGGCATTTCATGGCGTTGAAAAGGTTAATAAAAATCCCTCTACCGGCATCAAAGCTTTATTGGAACTAGCTGGCATAAAAAAGAAGATGAGCTTGAATAGTCTTGTTTTTGTTGTTGCGCCGCGTATAAATGCAGCAGGCAGAATGGATGACGCCAGAAAAGCCGTTTTACTTTTTGTAGAACAAGATGAAGCAAAGGCCATGGAGTATGCGAACATGTTGCATAGTGATAATACGAACCGTAGAGAAGCAGATAGCACCATCACTGAAGAAGCACTGGCTATTCTTGAAATGGCACCCGATAATCATTTAAAAAGCGCTACTGTAATTTATCAGGAACATTGGCATAAAGGAGTAGTGGGCATTGTAGCCAGCAGATTAATAGATACTTATTACCGCCCAACCATTGTTCTAACCAAAAGCGGAGATTATGCTGCAGGAAGTGCGCGAAGTGTACATGGATTTAACCTGTATGAAGCGGTTCATGCATGTAAGGAACACCTACTTGGTTATGGTGGACATTTTGCTGCCGCTGGCATGACACTGGATATCGCAAATATTGAAGCCTTTGCAGCAGCCTTTGAAAAAGAAGTTTGTGCAAGAATTACCGAAGACCAACTTGTACCGGAAATAATTATAGATTCCACCATTCAATTCAACGAAATTAATCCTACGTTTTACAAAATATTGTGCCAGATGGAACCCTTTGGACCAGATAATATGCGACCAGTTTTTATTGCACACAACGTGATGGACACCGGCTTTTCTAAAATTGTAAAAGAGCAACATTTGAAATTTTCGGTAAAGCAAAACAACATCAGTTTTAATGGAATTGGATTTAATATGGCAGATAAATTTCCACTATTGCAAAGCAAACAAAATATTGATTTGCTATTTACCATCGATGAAAATGATTTTCAGGGAAATGTTTCGTTGCAGTTAAAAGTTATTGATGTGAGGATAAGTAGCGACGCCATGCTGGCGTCTTAATACAAAAAGCCAAACAACCATAGTGGGATATTTTTATCTGTTCCGATTTCAATATTGTCTTTTACAATATATGCATTGGGTATGTTCTTGATCTGCTTTTGCTTTTTATGCCTACCTCCTAATTCAAAAGTATATTGATTGTTTATAATAAAATCTACCTGATCGGATGCAAAGACTTGATTGGCAAAATCAAGTTGGTTAAAAAAGAACGTTTCGCGAATATTCCCTGCCTCTGGTGACATTACTAAATTGTACATCAAATTGGTGTTATGTACATAAATTTTTTCGGGCTTGCTCAAACTATTCATTCCCTTATCTGCTACATACAACAAACTTAAAAGTTGCGCATCATTTAATAATTTCAAATAATTCTTCATTGTATTAATACTGATTCCTGTCCGTACACTTATAGCATTCATATTGGGTTTAAATGGGACTGAACTACTAATGACCGCCATTAATTTTTTTAGCAACATTATATTTGAGGATGGGATGGAAGCATACTGTGGTATATCTACTTCTAAAACCGTAAGCAATATCTCACTTAACTTTTGATGGAAGGAAGATAAATTCTCCGTATAAAATGGATAATAACCATGATGCAAATTTTTATATCAACGCATTGACACTTTTCTTCTATTTTTATATCAATGAATTGATATTTTTTATTAAAAATATTTCAATTCATTGACACTTTAAGCAATTTAATATGGATTGCAACCCGCATATTCATAAAAAAGGATGCAAAATCTTTTGCATCCTTTTTTAAATTTCATCCCAATTTTTGACTTTTATCCTATAATAATATCATCCCTTCGGGATTTTTTGCCTTTTGACTTTTTTACCCCATCATTTCCACACTTCTATTAATGAAATTGGTTAATTCGGTACCCTTCAACAATCCTTGAGATAATAAGGCCAAATCAGCCAAATTACGAACCTGTTTAGATTTTTTATCGTCGTTGGTTTCTTTTAATAAAGTTTGATAGATTGGATGATTGCCATTTACGGTTAACGTAACTTCATCGGGCATTTGTGCGTAAAAAGCAGTCATGCCTCCACCTACAGCGCCCATATCTTTCATTCTTCGCATAAACTCAGGGCGCGTTGCAACTACAGGCGGCGTTGCTACGCTTAACCCCTTCACTTCTGTTGTTACGTTTAACTCCGGAATTTGTAAAGTAAACAGCTCTTTTAATTTCTCCGCCTCTTCCTTACTCAACACGGTTTCATTCGCCTCTTGCTTATCAATTAAATTATCAACAATATCAGCATCAACCCGCACAAACGTTACATTGTCCCACTTCATTTCCATGGTATTCAAGAATGCAGCATCTACCAGGGTTTCCATTTTAACAACCGTATATCCTTTAGCAGTACAAGCCTGTATATAAGCATCTTGCTGAACCGGATTGGTAGTGTATAAAATCACCTGCTTGCCTTCCTTATTCTTTTGCAAGGTTTCTGTAGCCATTTTATATTCTTCCAGTGTATAGAATTTTTTATCGGTATCTTCTAACACTAAAAACTTATTGGCTTTCTCCAAAAACTTATCATCAGTCATCATACCATACTTCACAAACAAGCCTAAGCTCTCCCACTTCTCTTCAAATGCCGTTCTTTCATTTTTAAAGATTTCCTCTAATTTATCGGCCACTTTTTTAGTAATGTGCGCATTGATTTTCTTTACATTAGGATCACCCTGTAAATAGCTTCTGCTTACATTCAACGGTATATCCGGACTATCAATTACTCCGTGTAACAGCATTAAAAATTCTGGAACAATATCTTTTACTTCATCTGTTACAAATACCTGGTTGCAGTATAATTGTATTTTGTCTTTTTGAATTTCATAACTCTGTTTAATCTTAGGGAAATACAATACCCCTGTTAAATTAAACGGATAATCTACATTCAGATGAATCCAGAACAACGGTGTTTCTCCAAATGGATATAATTCGCGATAAAAGTTTTCGTAATCTTCTTTAGAAAGTTCACTTGGTTTTTTAACCCAAATTGGATTGGTATTGTTAATCGATTTTTCTGCCTCGTCTTCTTTACTTGGCTCAGCAGCCACATCATTAAAATAGATGGGTATTGGCAAGAACTTACAGAACTTCTCTAAAATGCCTTTTAATTTTCCGGCTTCTAAAAATTCTGCGCTTTCTTCATTTACATGTAAAATAATTTTAGTGCCGCGTTGCTTTTTTTCTACTTCATACAATTCAAATTCGGGACTACCATCGCAACTCCAGTAAACTGTTGCAGCTTCGTCGTTATAGCTTTGCGAGATCACTTCTACGCGCTCTGCTACCATAAATGCACTATAAAATCCTAAACCAAAATGGCCTATAATGCTTGCATCTTTATATTTCGTTACAAATTCCTCTG
>JBIIAP010000061.1:0-11580 GCA_044239855.1 Sediminibacterium sp.
GTATTCCTGATTTTTTCTAATTAGACCGTAGGTATATAAAAAAGGGACTAGGGCATTTATAAGAATGGTTTGTTGCAATTGCACACCTGTTTGTTTATTTAGAACACTACTTTCTTCATCGAACTTGTAATGGTTATTCCAATAAGGCTGTACTTCCGTTAAAAACAGTTGACTAAGTTGCTTGCTTTCTTTAGTTGATTGGATTGTTTCGTACAAAGATGGAAATTTTATGATCAGTGAGCTTAGTTGAGATAATCGAATGGTAGGAAATCCTGCCGGTCGCATTCTCAAAAATGCCACTTTTTGCTTTAATTCGGGTAGTTGAAATTTATTTTTTAGATGTGCATATTCCTGCTGAAGTTGTTTGGGATAATCGTCTGTAAAAACATCCTCCAACAATCCTGACTGTCCCATTAAAAGTGCTTCTATTTGTAAAGGGTGATGGCTACATCTTTGCAACACACCAAAGGGAATCGATTGAAAAACCAATTCAAAAACAGTTCCATTTACTTTCCCTCCAAAAACGCGTGCAATCATTTGCCAAAGTACCTCCTCCCAATTATTGTTGGAATTCGTTAGCTGTTCTTTAAAATAGTTGGATTTATTACTCAACCGCTCAATAGCCAAACGCTCTTTCCATGAAACCCAGATTAATTCCTTAATAGAAGGCAACCATGTTTTACAGGGTAACAAATCCTCTGAATGCATGAGCCGAGTATATTTATCGAGCAATGAACGGGCTACTAAACCATTCAATTCCAGTGTTGGTATGGGGTTTCCCAAGCCATCAAATACCGGTTTGTCGTCTATCCAAACAACATGTAAAATAATATTCAAATATCGTTGATCGGACTGATGACCATGTTTGTACCAATCGGACGACAATACATGTAATTCAATATTACCGGCCCACTGAGTATGATTGAGGTAAATGATTCCCTCCATAAAATCGGGGCCTTGATTGGTATTTAATTGACCTTGATAAAGAATTTTTAAAATGTCTCCTTGAGTTGTTAATAGAACATCAGCTCTAAAATAGCGGAACTGCCAAATAAACTGTAATAATTTTTCATTCATACCATGGGATGCTTGTCCCATAAAATTATTACCAAAACATAGGGTATAAATACCTGTTTTTTGATTAAGAATTTAACGTATGCAATGCTTGTACAACTTTGCTAACAGGTAGTCCCATAACATTATAAAAATCGCCCGTAATACCTGCAATACCCACTACTCCGATCCATTCTTGAATAGCGTAAGAACCTGCCTTGTCATAGGGTTTATATTGATCAATATAAAATTCAATTTGCTCCTGAGTAATAGGATGAAATTGGACACTGGTAGTTACAGAAAATTTTTGCACTATCTTATCTTTCATCAGAACTACCCCGGTAATAACCCGATGTGTGTTACCGGATAACCTGGTTAGCATATCGATTGCATGAGTTCGATCGGCAGGCTTATTTATCACCTCATTGCCTAATACTACGATAGTGTCGGCAGCAAGTACAACCTGATCAATATCAAATGTTTTATTGTCTTTCAATTGTTGAATAACTGCCAATGCCTTTTTTTCTGCAATGTGAATAGGGATTTCTTCTACCGGCATTACGGTAGAAAATGATTCATCGGTTGATTGAACCATTACTTTGAAAGGAATTTCAGCCCATTCTAATAGTTGTTTTCTTCTGGGAGATTGAGATGCTAAAATAATTTCCTTCATAAAACAACTATGGATAAAGTTTAAAAAAAATCATGGATAAAATTCCGGTGAACATAATGAACTTAACCAATGTGCTGATTTGATGAAAGTCTTTAGCTGTATTAGCTTTCATCAACAATTTAAAGCTTATCAGTAATGGAGTAATTACCAAAAGAATGGCATATACCACACTTGCCCACCAGCCAATGCCTAACGCATATATTTGTAGTATTAATAAAGCGGCAATTAATACTACCATCCAAACAGATACAAATACTTTACTGACCACTATTCCTAAAGCAATTGGCATAGTGGTACAACCATATTTTCTGTCGCCCTCCACATCTTCCATATCTTTTATCACTTCTCTAATCAGTGAAATAATAAAAGCAAAGGATGCGTATAAGATCATCAACCGAAAATAATGCCCTTTTCGATTTTGCAGATTGATAAAATCAACTTCTGTTAAAGGGAATTTAGCAAAGAAAAGAATGCCTATCACCCAGGCCGTTAGTAAAGAGATAAGCACATTGCCTATCAGCAATTTTTTTTTCAAAGTGGTTGAATAAAACCACAATGCGAATACAGAGAATATGTTGGCCAATAAAAGATGCCAGTATTGATTAACAGGCAATGCATAGATGGTTAATAATAAGCCGGTAAGACTTAAAAACAAATGCCAGAAAATTACCCATCTTCTACTGATGATTCGATTTACCACCACTTTGTCCGGCTTGTTGATTTGATCGATATTTTGATCAAAATAATCATTGATAATGTAGCCTCCAGCTGCAATAAAAACTGTTGCAACCATAAGTGAAGCAAAACGCATTACGCTTTGCCATTCTAGCATTGTAGATTCGGGGTAAAAACGTTCATAAATGCACTTCTCAAAAACAAGTTGCGTAATGATGATGAACACTAAATTAGGCCATCTGATCAGTCTTAAAAATGCAATTATTAATTTCAAATTAATCTATTAAAACAAATGATGAATTATTGAGCTCTTACCGAACTGTCTTCATTCCAATCGCCTCGCAATTTCATTACTTTTTCTACAACCTCTCTAACGCAGCCTTCTCCCCCTTTGTATGGCGATATATAAGTTGAAACAGCTTTAATCTCTTGAACTGCATCTGCTGGACAACAAGGTAACCCGGATAATTGCATTACATGCTTATCCGGTATATCATCTCCCATATACAAACATTCGGTAGCTGTTAAATTATGCTTAGTCATCAGTATATTTAGCAGTTCCGCCTTATTGGCCACTTTCATGTGTACTTCAGCAATTCCCAATTTTTGCAATCTTGCTTTTACTTCTAAAGAATCTCCACCTGAAATAATAAATACTTTGTAGCCTTTTTTAACTGCCAACTGCAAAGCATACCCATCTTTTATATTCATTTTTCTGGCATGTACTCCATCCTGCAAAACCAAAATAGTTCCGTCGGTTAGTACCCCGTCTACATCGAATACAAATGAAGTTATGTGCTTAAATTTTACTAACATCTTTATGATTTACACAATATATGTAGTTAAACAATGGGGCGAAAAATTATAACCATCCCTATTATTTCTGGTTGTCTCTCCATTCATAGACCCAAGCACTTTGAATCATTTCAAGATGGCCTTCAGTGCTTTGTTCTCTTGTGCCATCAAAATTGGGCACTTCTAAAATCCAATTTAATAAATCGGTGAAACGCACTCGGTAGATTTTCCCTTCATTAAACTCATCGCCAAATCTTTCATATAATTTCATAGCAATATCTTCATGATCGCTCCAGTGAATTGGTGGTTCAAAATGACTCATAGTTATTTAATTAAAAAGTAAAAATTAAAAAATCAAAATTCAACAAAATTATTCGCCAAGGAATTGGGTTTGATCTGGCAACGTTATGTGAATTTCTCCCGAACCGTTTTGAAGAATACATTGACAACCTAATCTTGAATTAATTCTTGGATTAACGGCTCTATCAATAAAGTCTTCTTCTCTATCGCTAAGTTCTTCTATAAACTCTACGCCTTTATCTACATAAAGGTGGCAAGTGCTGCAAGCACATACAGCACCACAATTATGGTGGAGCTCTATGTTGTTATCTAAACACACTTCTAAAAGACTTTGATCCGGTGCAATGTTGTTTAAAACAACCGGCTGCAAATCTTTTTGTTCAAATTTTACATGAATCGAATACATAGTTGTTATTTGAGGTGCAAAAGTATTTGAAAATAACCAACGAACGATAAAAGGAAAAGTTTAATCTGTGGCTATTTTATTTAAAAATGAAGATTTTTTGTCCTAAATGAATAAATATCGAATTAAACAGTGATAGTGCATTTATATTTGTAAAATGAAGAATACGTTAGCGAAGAGGGTTTTACTTAGACTTTATAGTGCAAAGTTCAATATAATCGGGCTTTTTTCACCCAAAAGAGCTGCATATTTAGCATTTAAATTTTTCTCTACTCCCATTAAAACAGGTTCTAAAAAAAAGATCCCAACAACATTTCAAAAAGCAATTAGGGTTAGTTTAAAAGTAGATGGCAATACTGTGCGGGGTTTCCATTGGAGAAATCCCGATCCAAAAGCAAAAAAGATTTTAATTGTTCATGGGTTTAGTAGCAATGTATTTAAGTTTGAACAATATGTTTTAGCATTAAAAAAAGAGGAATTTGAGGTATTGGCTTTTGATGCACCCGGACATGGAATTAGTGATGGTAAAGAAATTAACGCATTAATTTATAGAGATACCATCTTAGCAATAGAAAAGGAGTTCGGCACTTTATACGGTATTGTTTCCCATTCTTTGGGTGGATTGGCGGCTTCCTTGGCGTTAGAACAATTTGATACTCCGGAGAATAGAAAATTGGTATTGATTGCTCCGGCAACTGAAACGACCACTACATTAGTAGGTTTTTATGAAATGGTGCCCCTGTCTTTAACCGTAAAGAAGGCGTTTGAGGATCATATCCAATTGTTGGCAGATGAGCCAGTAAGCTTTTATTCTGTAGCCCGAATAGCCAAAAAATCACTGGTACCAACATTATGGCTGCATGATGAAGAAGATTATATTTGTCCCATTAGTGATGTAACCCCTGTATTAGCTGAGCATTTACCTTTGGTTACCTTTCATATAACCAAGGGACTTGGGCATAATTATATATATAAAAATACCGATACAATTGATCGGGTGGTCAAATTTTTAAACTCCAGAAAATAGCAGTTTTTTTGTGGTTTAAAGTAATCGCTTAATATTGCATACTAAAATCTGATCTGATATCTTAATTATTGGGGTTAGATTTTTTTGAGGCTAGATTTTAAAAAGTTGAAAAATGCCCGTAAAAACGGGATTGGTCCATGGCAAAAAATTTACTGATTGTTGAGTCGCCCGCTAAAGCAAAAACTATTGAAAAAATTCTTGGAAAGAATTTTGAAGTAAAAAGTTGTTATGGCCATATCAGAGATCTGGAGAAAGACGATATGGGTATTGATTTAAATAATCATTACCAACCCAGATACAAGGTTCCCGATGAAAAAGAGCGGGTGGTAAAGGAATTAAGACAGTTGGCCAAAAAAGCAGATGAAGTATGGTTGGCATCGGATGAGGACCGTGAAGGGGAGAGTATAAGCTGGCATTTGGCAGAGGTTTTAGGGTTAGATCCTACCGTAACCAAGCGAATTGTTTTTCATGAAATTACTGCACCTGCTATTAAAAAAGCTGTTGATAACCCCAGAATCATCAATATGAATCTGGTAAATGCCCAACAAGCCAGAAGGGTTTTAGACAGATTAGTAGGTTTTGAATTAAGTCCGGTTTTATGGAGAAAGATAGGCATGCAGCGAAGCCTGAGCGCTGGTAGGGTTCAAAGTGTTGCGGTACGATTAATTGTAGAAAGAGAAAGAGAAATTAATCAGTTCATCTCGGAAAGTTCGTTTAAAATTGAAGGATTTTTTATTGCCAAAGATATCAATGGCAAATCGGTAATATTTAAGGCCGAAGGCCCCACAAAGCTAAATGGGCAAAAAGATGCGCAATCATTTTTAGAAAGTTGCAAGGGCGCAAATTACACCGTAAGCGACATTCAAATAAAGCCCACTAAACGAACGCCGGCTGCACCATTTACTACTTCTACCCTGCAACAGGAGGCATCCAGAAAAATGGGATACAGTGTAAGTAAAACCATGTTACTTGCTCAAAAACTATATGAGAGCGGTAAGATTACTTATATGCGTACAGACAGCATCAGTTTAAGTGAAACCGCGCTGGAAGACATCAGCAAAGAGATTTCAAACAGTTATGGTGTTAAATATCATCAGCCCCGAAAATTTAAAAACAAAAACGAGAGTGCACAAGAAGCGCACGAGGCCATCCGACCAACGGATATGTCGAACCACACCGTTACAGATGAAGATACCCGTCGCTTATATGAGTTGATATGGAAAAGAACCATTGCATCGCAAATGAGTGATGCAGCATTTGAAAAAACAACGGCTAAAATAAATATCAGTACCAATAAAGAACAATTAACTGCAACTGGTGAAGTAATGCAGTTTGATGGTTTCTTGAAAGTATATATGGAGGGGAAGGATGAGGAAGATGAAGAGAGTACAGAGGGAATGCTGCCTACTATAAAAGTTGGGGAGAAGCTGAATTTTGTTGAAATGCTTGCATCAGAGAAATTTACCCGACCATCTGCCAGATATACAGAAGCCTCATTGGTAAAGAAGTTAGAAGAATTAGGTATTGGACGACCGTCAACCTATGCCCCAACTATTTCAACTATTATGAAGCGCAATTATGTTGAAAAAAGAGATAAAGATGGCGTAAAAAGGCCGGCTGCAATATTTACGCTAACGGCTTCAGATGAGATTGAAAAAGAAATTATTCAAGAGAATACCGGTGCAGAAAAAAATAAGATGTTCCCTACCGATTTGGGAATGGTAGTTACCGACTTTTTAAAACAGCACTTTAATAAAGTGATGGATTTTGGTTTTACAGCCAAGATTGAGCAAGAATTTGATGAGATTGCTGAGGGGAAATTAAAGTGGAGCAACATGATTGATGGTTTCTATAAACCATTTCATGAAACGATAGAACATACCCTTGAAACAGCAGAACGAGCTAAAGGAGAAAGAGAATTAGGCATAGATGCGGAAACCGGAAAAAGAGTAATTGCCAGAATGGGACGCTATGGTCCGATGGTACAAATTGGAGATACTGCCGATGAGCAAGAAAAGCCAAGATTTGCTAAGCTTAAACAATCGCAAAGTATAGAAACCATTACGATGGAAGAAGCAATGCAATTATTTAGCTTGCCCAGAACAATTGGGGAATATGAGGGAATGGAGCTTTCTGTAAATGTGGGACGATTTGGCCCTTACATTAAGTTGGGAGAGCAATTCATTTCTATTCCAAAGGGGGAAGATTTGCATGAAATGGAATTATCAAGAGCTATTGAGCTTATCAAAGAAAAACAACAGGCAGACGCTCCTATTGGCTTTTATGATGAGTTACCGGTAACCAAAGGAAAAGGACGCTTTGGTCCATTTATAAAATGGAATGATTTATACATCAATATCCCTAGAGCCTATAATTTCGATACGCTTTCGCAACAGGATATTAACGAATTAATTGAAAAGAAGGTTGCAAAAGAAGCCAATCGTTTCATTCAGCAATGGCCGGCCGAGAAGATATCCATAGAAAACGGGCGTTGGGGGCCATTTATTCGATTCCAAAAGAAAATGTTGAAATTAACAAGCAGGCAGGCAGATGGCACCAAACATACCACGGAAAGTGCTGCCGCCATTGAGTTAGATGCGATAAAACAGATGATTGAAGAGCAAGTGCCCGGAGCATTTAGCAAAAAAACTAAAGCAGCACCCAAAAAAGCAGCAAAAAGTGCTACCAAAACTGTTACAAAGAAAGCCGCTCCTAAAAAGGCAGCAAAGAAAGCCGCCAAGAAAAAATAATTAAAATACCTTCATAAAAAATCCGGTTTCAAGTAAAATGTTTTACCAGAAACCGGATTTGTATTTTGTAGATACAGGATTAAGCTCTTCCCATATCTCTTAAAAATCTTACATGTGCCCCAACGGCCTGAATCATGGTTGGATACTCAATATAATTGAGTTGATATTCCTTACACACGTTTCTCACGATATTACTGATTTGCGGATAATGAACGTGTGAAATTTTCGGGAACAAGTGGTGTTCAATCTGAAAATTCAATCCCCCTACTAGCCAACTGATTAATTTATTGTTGGTAGCAAAATTTGCAGTTGTTTTAATTTGGTGCTTGGCAAATTCTTCAGGTAACAAATGTGTTTCC
Organism: Sediminibacterium sp.; assembly: GCA_044239855.1. Taxonomy (GTDB): domain Bacteria; phylum Bacteroidota; class Bacteroidia; order Chitinophagales; family Chitinophagaceae; genus Sediminibacterium. Next base: position 8,036 of record JBIIAP010000061.1, read on the forward strand.
ACATTAGCTACAGGGAATTCGGCGTGTTCTACGGTATGTGCTAATTGAAATACAATGCTTAACACAAAGCCTGCAAATAAGCCCATAACAGAGAAACCGATAGCCCAATTTGCCCAGCCTACAATTGCTACAGGTATTACAATGAATACAGCTGCATGGTATATTTTAACACCCCAAAATTCAATATGATCTGCAATGCTCATTTTCTTAAGAGGAACATTGCCTATTTTTTGAGAAAAATATTTTTTATAGTCAGTAAAGAATATCCAAAAAAGGTATAACAACATGTATAAAAACCAAAAATAAACGTGTTGAAACTTGTGAGCGATATAGCGTTTTTGTGTAGGTGCCATTCTCATTAAAGCCCCAACTGCAATATCATCATCTACCCCATCTACATTGGTAAAACTATGATGAATCATATTATGCTTCATATTCCACATAAAATGGTTTGCTCCCAATAAACTTATAGAGGATGCTGCTACTCTATTCAGCAATTTGCTTTTACTGAAACTACCATGACTTCCATCATGCATTACATTAAAACCAATTGCTGCAACCAAACCGCCTAATATTAAACACTCGGTAAGTGCCAAATACCAGTTTGGGGTAAAAAACACTAAATGTGTATATACTGCTACAAAAGCGCATAGTAAAATGATTGCTTTAGAGAACAACGAAGGATTGCCTGTAGCACTGATTCCTTTTTCATCGAAATAAGCCTGAACTCTTTGTTTTAACACTAAATGGAGTGGAGGGTTAACATGAGGAAATTTTGGGGTAACAAATTCTGTCATCGCTAGATTTTATGTATTTGCAAGATAAGTAATATCAACTACTTATCATTGTTAAATTAGCTTTTTTTATTGAGTTAAAACTGGAGAACGATAATCTATTAAATTTATTTTGTGCAAAAATGTCAATATATCCACAGGGATAGGATAAGTATATCTTGCTCATTCAGCAAAAATCGAGTTAGTTTGGGTCTACAATTATAGTTTTTATGCAGGAAAACAACGTATTAAAGGCTCTTTTTACACTGATAGAAGACCCAGACGAAGAAATTTACACCACCATTTCTGAGCGGCTTGTTTCCTATGGCAAACCTATTATTCCCAATCTGGAATATTTATGGGAAATTACCCCGAATGAAGACATTCAAAATAGAATTGAGCGGATTATTCACCGATTACATTTTTCGGACTTATTAGAAAATTTCATTGAATGGAAAAATAGTGCAGATAATGATTTGTTATTTGGCGCATTACTCATTTCAAAGTTTCAATATCCCGATTTACAAACCACCCCAGTAATACAAGAAATTGAAAAAATCAAGAGAAATGTATGGTTGGAGTTAAACAGCTATTTAACTCCCCTGGAAGAAGCCAATGTATTATATAACATCATCTTTAACTATTACAAATTAAAGGGTAATGAAGTAAACTACCTCAATATAGAAGACTTTCTCATACATAAAGTATTGGAATTAAAAAAAGGGAATACCATCTCTAATGGAATTCTATATCAGATTTTATGTGAAAAACTTGAAATTAATGCCAGAATTATCAATATTCCTAAACAATGTATCATCGCTTTTTATCAGTCTGACTACGACCAATTTGAATTTGAAGGAAATCCGCAAGAGGCCATACAGTTTTTTGTAGATGCAACCAATGGCCAGATTTATTCGCACCTTGATATAGAAAATTATTTTAAAAAAATTGGAGTGAGCATCAAACCAGCTTATTTTAAACCCTTGCCCAATAAAAGAATCATTCAAATTGTATTGCAAGAAATTGTCAACTGTTTAGATACCGATGACGAGGAATATAAAAGAGAAGAGTTGATTCAATTAATAAATCTTCTTGACTAACCAAAAGTATACATGTTAAATAATCAACTGATAGCATGGGCTGATTTTGAAAAAATTGATGTGAGAGTTGGAACTATATTGGAGGCTAAACCCTTCATTAAAGCTAAAAAACCTGCTTTTCAATTATTGATAGACTTTGGTGTTCTAGGAATGAAGCAATCATCTGCCCAAATTACTTTTCATTATACACCGGAAATATTAATTGGCAAACAGGTAGTGGCTGTGGTTAATTTTCCACCTAAACAAATTGCTAATTTTTTTAGTGAATGTTTGGTTTTGGGAGTTTATGATGAAAATAATCAGGTGGTTTTGCTACATCCTGATAAAAGTGTTCAGAATGGTGATAAAATAGGATAGAATATTTTCCTATGTTTTAACGTTTATATATTCAACAAGCTAACTACTAACCTATGGATGAATTTCATTATACCTACTATGAGAGTCCGATTGGACTAATTAAAATTGGGGGGAACGAACAGTACATTGGAGAGTTGAGTTTTGTAGACGATAAAGCGCAGTTTTCGCATGGTGAACCTGGTATAACCGAATTAATGCATCAATGTACAGAAGAACTTATTGAGTATTTTCATGGCACCAGAAAATCATTTGATATTCCTGTGCACCAGGAAGGTACCGACTTTCAGAAAAAAGTTTGGAGTGAGTTGATGGAAATTAACTACGGTAAAACATTAAGCTATTTAGATCTGGCCAAACGAATTGGAGATCCAAAAGCTACCAGAGCAGTTGCAGGATCAAATGGTAAGAATATGGTATTGATAATGGTTCCCTGTCATAGGGTTATTGGAAGCGATAAATCTTTATCGGGGTTTTCCGGGGGAATGTGGCGTAAAAAATGGTTATTACAGCATGAGTTTAAAACTTCTAATGGCATTCAGACCTTGTTTTAAAGTCTTTGTTCAAACCGTTTGAGTTTTAATGTTTAAGTCCTGTTCGGAAGTAGTTCAACTCAATTGAAAGATTGAGCTCCGGATGATTAACCATTAATTCAGTAGTGATTTTTTCGTATTTTTTTAGAAAAGCTTTGTGTAATTCAGTTGCAGGATTAAATGGCTTGTGCTGATAAGCAAGATTAATTTCTTGAATTTGTTTCATCAATTCCTTCGTTTCGGGATGAATACAAGATTCAACCAATTTTTCCCAAACATATTTGGTTGCATGATAATTTGGGTGAACTAAATCCTCTGCATAAAAACGATAATCCCTTAAATCATCAATCACTAATTCATAGGAAGGGAAATAATATAATTGATCAGCATCATTCACCAAATCGTGTACAGCTTGAATTAAGACGGCCTTGCTGCGGTTATTTTCAATTACCCCCTCTCTTAAATGACGAACCGGACTGATTGTAAATATTACCTGCAATTGGGCATTGAAGGCAAATAGTTTATTTAACATTTGCTGAAGTCTTTCTTTAGTTTCAGCAGCATTGAGTAATTTTTTATTGAACCAATTAGCGGGGGCTTTATGATTATTTGCTGCTACCACCCTGTTATCCGGATTAATGGCTATATCGGAGAGTTCATACACCCAAGCAGATCCTAATGTAATAAATAGATAGTCTGTTTTTTGCAGGAATTGATGTGCTTCTACGGTAGAAGCATTAATGTGCTCGATGGTTTCTTGAGTAGTTAGTCCCGAAAATTTACTG
>JBIIAP010000062.1:0-11558 GCA_044239855.1 Sediminibacterium sp.
TAAAGGCCAGTCTTTGGTAAAAATCCAGCTAATACAACTTAATGCAGTAGATGTACCGGTAATACCATAAATAAATCCTGCAGTGTGTAAGCTGGTTTCTCTTAACCCCAATGCATGATCCAATCCATGTACCGCAAATGGCGTGTACACATCATGTATTTTATAACCGGCTGTACGAACCTTTTTTACTGCCGGAAACAATGCAGCTTCATCATCAAAACAGCCTACTACGAATTTCTTTTTTGCCATAACCTTTGATCCCTATGCAGGGAAATTTTGGTTTATAAAATTTATTTCAACGTTGTTTCTATTCTCTCTATTTGCCCGAAAGACTAGTGTGCATGTTGGTGCACAAAATCTTCTAATGGCTGTTCTTCAATACCTGCCATTTGATTTTTGTATCCTTCACCGGTTGTTTTCAATACATACTTAATTTCTGCAATGGCTATTACCGGGAAGTATTTAGCAAACAAGAAGAAGCAAGTAAAGAACAATCCGAAAGTTCCTGCGTAGAAACCAATTTCCCAAATGGTTGGACTGTAATAAACAGACCAGCTAGATGGTAAGTAATCGCGGTACAATGAAGTAACGATGATTACAAAACGCTCGAACCACATACCGATATTAACGATGATGCTCATGAAGAAGGTAACAAAAATGTTTCTTCTCATTTTGCGGAACCAGAAAATTTGCGGGCTTAATACGTTACAAGCCATCATACCCCAGTAGCTCCATCCATAAGGACTGAATAAGTACGCACGACTGTACCAGAAGGTATAGCCTTCATATTTATTTTGACTGTACCAACCCATGAACAATTCTGTTAGGTAAGCAATACCTACAATAGAACCGGTTAATACAATTACTTTATTCATTGCCTCGATATGTCCGATTGTTACATAATCTTCCATACCAAATACTTTACGAACAATAATCATTAGGGTTTGCACCATGGCAAATCCGGAGAAAATTGCACCCGCAACGAAGTAAGGAGGGAAAATGGTAGTATGCCAACCCGGAATTACAGAAGTAGCGAAGTCAAAAGATACGATGGTATGTACAGACAATACCAATGGTGTACTTAAACCAGCCAATACCAATGATAAGCTCTCATGACGCTGCCAATGTTTGGTAGAACCCGTCCAACCAAATGAAGCAACCCCGTATAATTTCTTTCTTAATTTAGTAAACGCTCTATCACGAACTGTTGCAAAGTCAGGGATTAATCCACTGTACCAGAACAACAAGGAAACGGTGAAATAGGTAGAGATGGCAAACACGTCCCACAATAACGGAGAGTTAAAGTTTACCCATAATGGACCACGAGTGTTAGGGTAAGGCAATACGAAGAAAGCCATCCATACACGACCCATGTGGAAGATAGGGAATTGACCGGCACACATTACCGCGAAGATGGTCATCGCTTCAGCTGCACGGTTTACACCTGTTCTCCAACCCTGACGGAATAATAATAAGATAGCGGAGATCAACGTACCGGCGTGACCGATACCAACCCACCATACGAAGTTGGTGATGTCCCAACCCCAACCCACTGTTTTATTAAGGTTCCACTGTCCAATACCATAAGTAACCTCACGGTAAACACTGTACACTCCGAACATTAATAAGGCAACAGCAATATAAAAACCAATGTACCAAAGTTTGGTAGGTTTGGCTTCAATAGGGCGAACAATATCTTCTGTAACCTGCTTGTATGTTTTATCTCCATACACCAATGGTTCCCTGAGCTGTGATTCGTACTTTAAATGCATCTCTTCTTATTTTGGTCTTTGGCCGATTTCCGTTCGGCCATCGTAATTTCAATTAATCCAATTAAATTATGCGTGCTCCTTTGTTTCGTGTGCTGCAGCTTTCTCACTTCCACCTTCATGATGTGCAACTTCCTCACTGTTTCTAACTTTTGCTAAGTAAGAAACGCCCGGCATTACATGTAATTGCTCTAATACATAGAACTGACGGTTTGGTGTTTCTTTACGAACAATATGAATGGCGCTCTCTTTGCTGTTTACATTACCAAAAGTGATGGCATTGGTAGGACAAGCTTGTTGACAAGCTACTTTCACATCGCTATCTGCTAATGGTCTGCTGTCTTTCTTCGCTTGCAATTTACCTTCTTGTAAACGTTGCACACAGAAAGAACATTTTTCAATAACTCCTCTAGAACGAACAGTAACATCTGGATTTAACACCATTCTGGTTAAATCATCATTCATATCTAACACTACATCGTTAACTATACCTCTTTGGTTATCTCCAAAGCTATCTGCTCCGGTATAATCGGCCCAGTTAAAACGACGTACTTTATAAGGACAGTTGTTGGCGCAATATCTTGTACCAATACAACGGTTATAAGTCATTTGGTTTAATCCTTCACTGCTGTGGTTGGTAGCGGCAACCGGACAAACATTCTCACAAGGAGCGTTATCGCAATGTTGACACATTAATGGTTGGAATACCACATTTGGATTTTCCATATCACCACTATAGTAGCGATCAATTCTTAACCAATGCATTTCATGACCACGAAGCACTTCCGGCTTACCTACTACTGAAACGTTGTTTTCTGCGTTACATGCTACTACGCAAGCGCCACAACCATTACAAGTATTTAAGTCTACATTCATGCCCCATTTAATACCCGGTCTGTCATAAACAGGGTAAATGGTTCCTTTTGCTTCAAACTTTTCAAGTACTTCCTCGTTGCTTAATTTTTCGCCGCCAGAAATTTGACCACGCAATTCTTTCGCACGCTCATCACGTATTTCGGAAGGTTTGTGTTTGTATTCAGCAAGTGTTAATTCTTTCATTACCTCGGTACGATTACCCTGAGCGGTATCGTAACGGCTATGTGTTTGAGTTAAAGCTACCGGATATGTTTCGCCGGTTACAACAACAGTAACATCAGCGCAAGTATAACTTACGGTGGTACCATTAGCGCAAGCTAAAGCAAAAGCATTTTTACCAACACCGGCAGCAGCTTTACCAACTTTCTCGCTACGGCCATAACCAACAGCAATACCAATTGTATTGGCATCTGTACCAGGAATAATTAAAGCAGGTAGTTCAATGGTTTTGCCATCTACTGTTACTTTAACTACTTTTTTTGGCGGATTTACTTCGTAAGCATCCGCTTGCCCGCCATTATTTAAATCTATACCCAACAATGTTTTAGCCATTGCAGGAGAAACAATTACATAGTTGTCCCAAGTAGCACGAGTAACCGGATCAGGTAACTCTTGTAACCAAGGGTTTGAAGCACCTTGTCCAGCACCGATACCAACTTTTTGATAAAGTACTAATTCAATTTTTCCGCCTTTTTTAGCAGTGTTTGTTGCAGCAACAGCACCTGCAACCGCAGCGCCATTGAAATTGCCACCACTAACCACACCAGCAGAAGTAGTTACCACACCATCTTGTAATGCTTTATCCCAACCGGCAACGCCACCTAGTTTTGCGCTCCAGAAATTTTTAAGATAAGCCAGATAATCGTCGTTAGAACCAGCTAGTTTCAATAAGCTGTCTTGCCACTGACGTGTTTTAAACAACGGAGAAATGGTAGGTTGTATGAAAGAGAAATGACCGGATTTGATTTCGGCATCGCCCCAGCTTTCTAAGAAATGATTATCAGGTAAAACGAATTTACATAGGTCAGCAGTTTCGTCTACTTTAGCAGCAAATGAAACCGATGTTTTTACTTTCTTTAATCCTGCTTTTACTTTCTCCGCATCATGCCAAGAGTAAACAGGGTTTGCGCCATGAATTAATACAGTTCCGATAGCGCCGGCATTCATTTCGTCTACTAATTTAGCAAACTCAGCATCTATACCTGCACGTGTATTGTTTATTTCAGCCCAGTTAATGGTGGATCCTGCTGCACCAATTGCGTTGTTGATAGCGTTCACAATGATTTGAATGTTCACATCATTGCTACCTGCTACTACTAACGCAGCACCTTTATGTGCAGTAAGTGCTTTAGCGGCTTTCTCGATGCCAGATTTTAGTTTGGCATCTGTAATACCGGTTATTGCTTGACCGTTTACTGCGCTTAATAAAGCAGCAGCAATTGCACCTGTTTCAGAAGGACGGTGTAAATATTTTTCATCTGCATTAGAACCTGTTAAAGAAGCAACACTTTCAAAATGAATGTGCTTGCTCATTTCAGGATTCTTTTCGTCGATTTTTTTACCTGCAGCATATTGTCTGGCAAATTCTACCGGACTTATCCAGGTACCTAAGAAATCGGCACCTAAGCTAACAATAGCTTTAGCGTTATCAAAACGGTAAGAAGGAATTGCACGAACACCGTTGGTAGCTTCATTGGCTAATAACATAGCACTGTATGAAACTGCATCATAGGTTACGTGTTTACTTCCAGGATATTTCGCTAATAATTGATTAATTACTGCTTTGGTGGAAGGAGAAACAACTGTGCTGGTTAAGATGACTACCGTACCAGAGATAGCAGCAGCAATTGCTTTATCAGCAGCTTCAAAAGTTACTTCTTTACCATCAATTGTAGGGAAACGTAAACGGGCTGTATCATATAAATCCAATACAGCAGCTTGCACTCTTGCAGAGGTACCGCCTTTGGTAATTGGACTTAAATCGTTTCCTTCAATTTTAATAGGGCGACCATCACGCACTTTAGCTAAAATGCTTACAGCATCTCCGTCTTGAACATAAGTAGTAGCATAGTATTTGGCAACACCCGGTACAACATCTTCCGGTTTGTTGGCAAATGGAATTGCCTTTTTAATAGGCATTTCGCAACTTGCAGCAGCAGCGGCCGCAGCAGTGCTAAAACCTAAATATTTCAAGAAATCTCTACGAGGTGCTTTTGCATCAAGAAAACTATTGCCTTCTTCGGCAACAAAGGGAAGATCTTCGTTAAACTCGTCTTTCACCTCTTTATTGTACGCTTCAGACTGATTCAGCTCTCCAAAACTTTGCCAGTGCTTTTTTTGCTCCATAATTATTGATTAACAGTTGAAAGCTTTTTTAAGGCCCTCCTCTTTCGAATTATATATTTTAGAAACCCTTTTAATTATACTTTATAACTAAACCTTAATGAATTAATAGTGACATTTCTGACACTCTGTTCCACCAATATTTTCAACGGTAACCCCTTTGGTGCTATCCATTTTGCCGCTCTTTAGATCTGCATGGTACTTTTCATAAATACTGTAGAAACCATTTTCTTTGAACTGCACTTTAGTTTCGCGGTGACAATTTACACACCATCCCATACTTAAATCGGTGAATTGTTTTACCTCACCCATATTTTGTATTTCACCATGGCAAGTTTGACAAGCAACCTGACCGGCTTTAACGTGTTGTGCGTGATTGAAATAAACGTGGTCAGGTAAGTTGTGGATACGAACCCACTCAATTGGGGTTGCTTTAGAAGGATCCCAAGGCTTTCCTTCTTCAAAACCTGCGTACTTATATAATTTCTTGATTTCTGCTGTACCGTCTACAGTTTCTCCAGCTTCATTTACAATTGGCTCTCCTTTGTATTCATTGATGGCCATGTGACAGTTCATACAAACGTTTACAGAAGGAATGGTAGCTTGTTTACCTTGAGCAACACCAGAGTGACAATACTGACAGTTAATTTGATTAACCCCGGCATGCACTTTATGGGAATAATAAATTGGTTGCTCAGGTTGATAATCTTTACTTCTACCCAATCCCATCGCACCTTTTGTAGTTAAATAACCACCTACTAAAAATAATACCACTCCGATTAAAGCAAGGTAAGTTTTGTTTCTATAGAAAGGGATAGGTCTTAAAACCGGTTCGCCGGTAACTTCATCAGAAAGTTTTTTCAAGTTTGAATTTACTCTCATCAAGATTAAAGACACTACTGCTAAAACCAGTGTTAATATTCCATATAACATGGTGTTATCACTTTCAACTGGAGCAGCACTTGCAGCTCCTGCAGCAGCACCACCAGCTCCGGGAGCAGGTACCGTTTTGATGTACGCTAAAATTGCATCAATTTCCTCCGTCTTTAAGTTGGGGAAAGCATTCATTGCAGTTTTATTGTACTCATTATAGAGTGCATTTGCATAAGCATCGCCTGTTTTTAGGAATGCAGCACTATTGCGGATCCAGGCATGTAAATTTTCTTTATTAGGCCAACGATCTTCCACACCGGCTAAGGCGGGACCAGTTAGTTTTTTATGTACTGCGTGACAAGAAGCACAGTTGGCACTGAATAATGCCTTACCGTCTTGCGCTTTCACAGCAACACTCATACATACACTAAAAAGAATTAGGATGGCAGTTAAGCTCTTTTGGGCTATGGTTCTAGACAATGTCATATTCACATCAATGGTTCTAGTGTGGAAAAATTTCCTTGAACGGATGCAAAAATATGATACGATTGTGACAATTACTCAATCATTTATATTTTTTTTTACGGCAATTTTTACCATGCAGCTTGAAAAGAGGTTGTAATTTGATTTTTTAAGTATTTATTTTGATTTTTTACAGCACTTTTGCTGCATGTTTAATAAATTAAAAGAGAAATGGAAAGTTAGTTGGCTTCAATTTACCTTGATTTTTTCCACTTTTGCATTTGGGGGTAGCCTTTGTAGCTATGTATCGAAATATTTGCTCTCTTTCACCACTATTGAAAAGGGAACTGAATATGTGCTGGTGTATATTGTTTTAGCGACATTAGTATGGCCGCTTTGTGTGCTTACAATTAGCATACCGCTTGGTCAATTTGTGTTTTTTAAGCGGTATTTAATTCGTATCTGGACTAAAATATCGGGTAAATCCTCCTAAAATATCAGTAATACCATGCTTAACATAGCCATTTTTGCTTCCGGTGCAGGTTCTAATGCGGAAAAAATTATTCAATATTTTAAGGGGAGTGCTGCTGTTCAGATTCGGTTGATTGTTTGCAATAAACCTGGAGCAGGAGTGCTGGATATAGCAGCAAATCATGCAATAGCGACATTGTTGATTGAACAATCGCATTTTTTAGCTCCGGATAGCTATTTAGCGGAGATAAAGAGTAGTCATATTGATTTTATCGTATTGGCAGGATTTTTATGGAAGATGCCCGCTTGCATTATAGATGCGTATCCTCAACGCATTATCAACATCCATCCGGCATTATTGCCCAATTATGGCGGGAAAGGTATGTATGGTATGCGGGTGCATGAAGCAGTGATTGCCGCGGGAGACAAAGAAAGTGGTATCTCCATTCATTTTGTAAATGAACATTACGACGAAGGGAATATTATTTTTCAAGCAAAATGCACCATTGAACCAGGCGATACCCCTGAAATTTTAGCGCAGAAAGTGCATGAGTTGGAGCATCGGTATTTTCCGGAAGTGATTGAGCAATTGATAATTGACAATGGATAATGGATAATTGGTAATTGATAATTACAGTATCTTTTCCATATACACTACTTCGGGCAATGGATTGTGATAGTAGGCAGTAGTAATGGTAAAACCATGTTTAAGATATAAGGCGATGGCTGCTTTTAATCTTTCTAAGGTATCGAGTTTCATTTTGGTGTAGCCCAACTGTTTGGCATCCTCCAATATGGCTTTTACTAAAGCCGCACCTATGCCATATTTTCTATAGGCTGCCTGAACATACAATCGCTTCATCTCACCAACACCTGCTTCGGGTAAAGCCTGGAGGGCAACCGTTCCTACTGCTATGTTGTTCCAATAAGCAATGATTAAACTTCCTGATGGAGGGCCGTATTTTTTTAGTGGATTTTGTAACTCCTCGTCAAAACTTTGAAAACAAAGATTTACCGATAACTCCTCTGCATATTCTGTAAATAATTTACGAGCAGATGCCAGGTCTGTGTTATCGGTGGTTATGTGTTGAAGTTGTAGCAAGGGAAGAAATTCAAAAGTAAAAATTTTACCCCGGCATTCTGGAAATGTATTTCTCTACTTCTTTAATTTGGTCGATTACTTGTTTGCTCTTTGGCTTACAAGCTTTGGCCTTTCTAAAAAAGTCTCTTGCTGCGCGGAACTCGCGCTTATTCATAAATATCTGACACATGCTGATATAGGCTACGGCTTCACTTTCTTTATCGGCAATACCCAAACGTATAGCTGAACGGATATAACTCTCGCCTTGCTTTAAATCGCCTTTTTGCATGGCCATCATACCTAATTGCAACTTATTAGCTCCTTCTGCCTCGGGCATGGGCGCACCCAAAGATGAACTCTTCTTTAAATGTATTTCTGCACTATCAAAATCTTGCTTCATCATAGCCAAATTACCTTTTATGGTATAAAAAGTAGAACGAACCGGCTTATACAATAAGTTAGGATACCAAACCGATTTTAGGATTTTCTCTACCTCATCCATGTCCCCTTTTTCCATTGGTTCCTGAATCAAACGCAACGGCCCAATAAAAAAGTGACTGGCTAATCCTATCACACCAAGGAAATATAATATAAAAGATGGCCAGAATCCACTGGTGATATTTACAAAAATGGCTAATGCAATTGCTACCAAACTCAACCAAAATCTGTATTTAATAATTATATTGTAAAACTTCATAATCTTTATTTGGACAGCAAAGATAATAAGTTTTAACGGATAGCAGGTTAGGGAAATGCCCTTCTGCCACAATTAGCCTCCCAACTTTATATTTTTCCTTAGCTTTAAGCTGAATATTTAAACAACCCTTCATATGAAATTGCTTTTTACCACGCTTTTAAGCTGTACCCTACTCTTTTTACAAGCGCAGATTACCCCATCTCCCAATAGAAAAGAGGGAGACGGACCTTATACCCAACTGATTTTAAGGGGCGTAACGGTAATTAATGGTACGGGCTCACCTGCTTTTGGTCCGGTTGATTTAGTGATTGAACAAAACAAGATTGTAAAAATAGCAACGGTTGGTAGTCCGGGTGTGCCTATTAACGATAAAAGGCGACCTGTATTAAAAGCGGGCGGTAAAGAAATGAATTGCGAAGGCATGTATGTGTTACCCGGATTGATAGATATGCATGGTCATATTGGTGGTACCGAGCAAGGCACGCCAGCAGAATACGTATTTAAATTATGGATGGCACACGGTATTACTACCATTAAAGACCCCTCTACCGGCAATGGCTTAGAGTGGGTATTGGATCATAAAAAGAAAAGTGCAGCCAATACCATTACGGCTCCCCGGATATTTGCCTACACTGCATTTGGTATGGGTAGTAAAAACCCAATTGTAACTGCGGAACAAGCAAAGGCCTGGGTGAATGAAAATGCCGCCAAAGGTGCAGATGGCATTAAGTTTTTTGGCGCTTCGCCCGAAGTGATGGATGCGGCAATCAGAGAAAATAAGCGCATTGGACTGCGCAGTACTTGTCACCATGCACAGCTGGATGTTGCCCGTTGGAATGTGGTAAACTCAGCCAAAGCGGGTATGACCAGCATGGAACATTGGTATGGATTACCGGAAGCGCTTTTTGAAAACAAAACGATACAGAACTATCCGGCAGACTACAATTACAACAACGAACAACATCGATTTGAAGAGGCCGGAAAGCTTTGGGCACAGGCGGCGGCACCTTACAGCGAGAAGTGGAATAAAGTAATGAATGAGCTGATTTCTTATGATTTTACGCTAGACCCTACTTTTAATATATACGAAGCAAACAGAGATTTGATGCGAGCCAGAAGAGCGGAATGGCATGAAGAGTATACCCTCCCCTCTCTTTGGAAATTTTATGCGCCCAGCAGGGTATCGCATGGTTCTTACTGGCATAGTTGGGGTACCGAACAGGAAGTTACCTGGAAAAAGAATTATCAGCTTTGGATGACGTTTGTAAATGAATATAAGAACAGAGGGGGCAGGGTTACTGCCGGATCCGACAATGGATTTATTTATCAGCTGTATGGCTTTGGCTATGTTAGAGAGCTGGAACTATTGAGGGAAGCGGGTTTTCATCCTTTAGAAGTAATACGCTCGGCTACCTTATATGCTGCACAAGCTTTAGGGGCAGAAAAAGAAATTGGATCTATTGAAGTGGGCAAACTGGCTGACCTATGCGTAGTAAATGGCAATCCATTGCAGAACTTGCAACTATTGTACGGCACGGGTGCAATAGAATTGAATGATAACAATGAAGTGATTAGAAAAGGTGGGGTAAGCTATACGATTAAAGATGGTATAGTTTATGATGCCAAAAAATTATTAGCCGATGTGAAGGCCATAGTAGACGAAGAAAAGAAAAAGACGGGCTGGCAATTGAAACAGCCCGGCAAATAGTTATTCTTTAGCATCGTTAATTTCCAGCCAATATCCATCGGGGTCTTGCAGGTAAATTTGTTTTACGCCATCTATCCTATGGGTGGTTGCGTAAGGCGTTCCTGCCCAGTCTTCCCATTTAATACCGTTGGCTTTAAGTACTTCCATTTGTTGGGTTACAGATGCCACAGTAAAACAAAGATGATGGCCTTTATAGTGCGGTACAATTTGTGGAGCACCTCCAATAATGTGCAGAGCGGCATTGGGGCCAATGGCATACCAAATATGTAACCCGTCATGAAAAGGTTCGGGAATGGTATCTAACCCAATAATATTGGAATAGAAGTGAGCGGCTTGCTGCAAGTTTACCACAGTTTGCGCAATATGATTAATGGTTGCTTTGGGCTTGGACTGCGCAATAATATTGGTAGAAAGGGCAATGAATAGTGAGGGTATTAACAAAAGGCGGTTCATATTAGGGAATTGATGGAGTGAAGCATGATGGATGAATGATTAAAAGTACATGGAATAGATGGACCAATTTTGTTTATTTAGATTTGGTTTTATTGGTGATGTACTACTTAAAACTACTAATTTTGCGGCAATCGGAAAAATACCGGTTAGGTCTCGTAGTTCAATGGATAGAATAGAAGTTTCCTAAAGAAACTACCAATTTTGGGATAGTTGTTATATAGAAATGTAGAACTGGAATGAGTTTTAGGGGTTTGGGATTTTGTGAGAATGAAAAGTGTGTAGCAAAAGTGTGTAGCAAATTGGTATTTTTGAAATCGGTGGTAATCCTACATAGTGGGAACGAGCGTTTCCTAAAGGATTATTCAATTTGGAGAAGTTTGAATTGAGGAAATGTAGGACTAGTTTGAATTTGGCAAAATTGATGAACTGAGAAAATAGAAAGTGTGAAGTAAATGTGTGCAGTAGGATTGTATATTTGAAATAATACTAGCGTCCCATAGTTTAATGGATAAAACAAGAATTTCCTAAATTTTAGATGCAAGTTCGATTCTTGCTGGGACGACACTAAAAAACCCTTGCATCAGAGCAAGGGTTTTGTTTTATGACTTTCGGGAATATTCCTCAAAGTATCCATAATGCGATGATTGAGTATGTGACTATTAAGAAATTGAAGGGTTGAACTTCGTGTCAAATTGCATGAGATATTTTAATTGAGCATTATAAAAATTATACTCATTATTTAAGTCCCTTGAAAAAACTCCAAGCTTCTTCTGCAAATTCAATATCTCTATTTTGAATTCCACTAGCTGGTGTAGAATTTGTAAA
>JBIIAP010000063.1:0-11536 GCA_044239855.1 Sediminibacterium sp.
AGGATTGACTTTGAAATGGAACTCAGGAGAATTAATGATGAAGCAGCATAAAAATTGAAGATGTACATTTTCAACCTCAATTTAGAACCAAATTTAACCATGAAATAAAATTTTACCCTAACTTTATCCCATTATAAAAAGTTCTATGTCATTTGAACTTTGAATCAAAGAGATTATTAAGGAAAAGAAGATGCACCAAAAAGACCTTGCCCAGCAAATTGGGGTGTCTAAGGTGACTGTCTCGTATTGGTGTAATAACCAAACGTTGCCGAGTATTGAGACTTTGGGTTCAATAGCCAAGGTGTTGAAAGTTCGAATTGCTGATTTAATTGTAGAAAACTAAAAGAATTATGACTCAAGATTTAGAAACGACCCTTTGGGCTACTGCCGATAAACTTCTTTACAACATGAAAAATAAGTTACTATTACTAGCCATTGGCTTTGCATTAACGACCCAAATTATTTTTGCCCAAATCCCTTCAAATATTCCTACAAAAGGGTTAGTTGGGTATTGGCCATTTAATAACAATGCTAATGATGAGAGTGGGAATGGAAATAATGGTACAGTGTATGGAGCAACTTTAACAACTGATAGGTTTGGTAGTGTAAATAAAGCATATAATTTTAGTGGAAGTGATTGGATAGAACTAAATTCATTGTCCGCAATTAATACTTCCATTGAATTAGCTGTAAGTATATGGGTAAAATCCACAGGGTTTAATTCAAATACGAATTGTAATATGGGATGTTTACAATATTATTTTTCGAGAGGTTTTGATAGCGGACTAGGATTTGGATTATCAACGTTTCAAGGGGATAACCCTCATTTTTCTGCGACTGTAAATGGCCCCTTCGCGGGAGGTCAACAAGTTCAAAGTCCTGATAAAACCGATATACCTCATACTCAATGGCATCATTTATTGATGAATTATGATGGGACATCAATAAATTTTTATGTTGATGGACTATTATCGGTAACAACTCCATATACAATGAGAGTAGGTATTGACAAAAAATCTAAAGCAGTATTTGGAAGACAATTTATAGAAGGTTCAAGTTATTTTACAGTGGGAATGATTGATGATGCTGCTATTTGGAATCGAGCTCTAACCAATGAAGAAATTGGTTACTTATTTTCAGAGAAATCCAATAAAATCACAAATATTACTAAATCTTCAATTATCAACGATTTATTTTCTGGACAACCTGATAATAATAGTGTTTCAACATCGAAAGAATTAGAAATTAAAAACTCACAACTAAAGAGCAACGCAGAGAACAAGTTAATTAATCCAAAATTGTTAGAATTAAAGAAAATTATATCTGATAATGGGTGCATCGTGTTAACAAATAATCCTGATGTCACCTCAGCATCCTGGTCGGGGACTTGTAAAGACAGTTTGGCAAACGGTAAGGGTATTCTAAAATATATTAAAAGTAATGGGGAGATGACAATATATGAAGGAGAAACTCTAAATGGGTATCGTAATGGACAAGGAACATATATTTGGCCAACCGGTGAAAAATATGAGGGAGAATGGAAGGATAATATCATTAATGGACAAGGAACATACACTTGGTCGAACGGTGACAAACATGTCGGACAATTTAGAGATGGTAAAAGTGATGGACAAGGAACATTCTTTTGGACTAACGGTGACAAACATGTCGGACAATACAGAGATGGTAAACCAAATGGAAAAGGAGTAAGGACATATTCGCGTGGTGAAAAATATGAGGGAGAATGGAGTGATGGCAAAAGAAATGGTCAAGGAATTATGACCTATCCAGATGGAGAAAAATATGTTGGGCAATTGAAAGATAATCAAAAGAATGGTCAAGGAACGCAGACGTATTCAGATGGTTCAAAATATGAGGGTGAATGGAAGGATGATAAAAAAAATGGTCAAGGAACATACACTTATCCAAACAGTTCAAAATATGTTGGAGAATTTATTGATGGTTACTATAGTGGAGATGGAATTTTTACTGATATAAGTGGAGAAATATATGAAGGAGAATGGAAATATAATTCAAGATATGGGCAGGGAACATATACATGGCCTGATGGCTCAAAACATGTTGGAGAATGGAAGGATAATAAAGCAAATGGGCAAGGAACATACACTTATTCTAATGGTAAAGAAATTGTCGGCGAATGGAAGGATAGTAAGTTAGTACAGGAGTCAAAACAAAAAGTTTTGGCAGAGAATTCAAAACAAGAATCTTCACAAACCAAAAACCTGGAAGCCTTCGCTGCTTTTATGAGAGCAGGTAGTTCTTCTAGTAACTCTACTAAACAAAACAATTCTTCAAGTAATTCTCAAACTTCTAAGAAAAAGTGTACCCAATGTAAAGGAACAGGAGGTTGTTATATATGTTCAGTAACCCAAAAAGTTAGAAATAGCAATACTGTTGGTCAAAGTCATCATAATGAAATTCGTTACGGGATGAAGGTTTGTAATCAATGTGGAGGTAATGGAATTAAATATGGTTTTAATAAAGATAATCTGATTTGTGAAGATTGTAAAGGAACAGGTTGGAAGCTATGTGATGTTTGCAATAAATGGGGGAATGGTCTTAAACTTGGTAGATGCAAATGGTGTAATGGGGATGGTAATGCAAGATAATTTTTTAATATTCTTTTGTCGTAAGGAACATACACATCCAATTGCAGATTAATATTTGATTTTTAGTTTACTTAAATCCATAGAATTACAGCTGAGCATACCTATACCGTGAGTTTTAGCGCAGTTTTAGTTCAAAACTTAATTGGCAAATCTATCTGTGGGTAATTGTTACCTGTTTGAAATTAATGGGCAATTTGTCATAAATCCAGTTACTATTTTTATCCCATTTGAATACGCTTTGATATTTATTATTAAAGAACATCATGATAATAGAGAAACAACAACCCAAGAAAAAAACGGTCATTGTATTGAGTGAAAATCAGGTCGAAAAATTAATAACAGGATTAATTAAACCATTACGACCATGATACCAGAGACTAACTTAGAAAAAGATGAGATGACATTTCATTTTGTACCTGAAATTGGAGCAAACAATGATACTGTCGGTAATGATGTAAAGGAATACGTAAATCAGTTTTTGACTAAACTATGTTCCGGGTATGGAGTAGAACCAACATCGATATCACTCGTAGGAGATTTACCCACCTTAACCAATATCATAGGAGTAGTAGTTCAGGATTATTACCACTTCAAGAATAGGAACGATGAGGAGTTTACTCCGATTTAAAATTCTGTTTCATTTCCAAAGAAATCATTCACCTTATACTTTGTTACAAAGTATAAGGTTTTTTGTTTTATACTGATAGTCAACGCCTTACAGTGATTATTTTTAAATCTTGAAAATTTAGCTAATACTTAGCACTTTTTAGGCGGCAAGTGTAAGTTGCGCTGTTATATTAGCCAAAACAAATGTTATGAGCTTAAAAGGACAACGCACAACTACAACATCAATGGATTGGGATGATTTCAAATCATTAATATCAAAATTAGAAAGAGACCGAGAATATAAATTCTGTTTGCTGGTTTCAATTGGAGTTTTCAGTGGATTACGTATCAGTGATTTATTGGAATTACGCTACCATCAATTCATCAAAGTTTCGGATGATAACCAGTTGATTTTCATCAATAAGTACGGAACGAAACCCATTGACCAAAGCTATGTTAATGTAAAATTAAAGGAACTTCTAAGAAAGTACGGTATTGTTGTGGAAGGTAACGCTAGTAGTCACCTATTCAGAAAAACCCTCGGTAATAGGGTCTTGAGGTTGAATAATTACTCCTCTGAATCGGTAATACTATTAATGGAACTATTTTCTCACAGTAGCCCAGCCATGACCAAACGATATTTAGGTATAAGAGAGAAACAGATTATGGATGTTTATGATAGTGTGCGGTTGTAAAATTTAATAGAAAAAGGAGGACTTATAATTCCCCTTACCATCATTTATCCAATTAATTTTTGGTGTCGGTTGTCCATCAGGTGTGGATTGATTTTGTTTATAACCAAATCCATCTGCAACTAAATCATAGTCTCCATCTTTATCCAAGTCATAAAGTCTCATCCAACCTGCCCATATAGAATTTGGAACTGATGCAACATCAACCCTTGCTGGAGTTACATCGACAAAAGTATTGTTTTGGTTTTCTAAAACTTGAATACCGAATCCTTGATAATTGATGTCGTGAAGTAGTATAATGTCAATATCTCCATCTTTATCAACATCAGTATAAGCCATATCCATTACACTTGTATAAGATGTTTGTGCAGACAATATAGTTTGATTGTTAGTATTAAATTTGTGTGACGCAGTTCCCCAAATAACTCTTGACGCCCTTGATTTATTATCACCACCTAAAATTAAATCTAAATACCCATCCTTATTTACATCAAATAATTCCATGCAATAATAATTGTTAGCGTTTCCAAAGTCGTAACCAAGTCCGGTAATCAGGTCTGCATTATATTTGAAATTTCCATTTCCAATATTTTCAAAATACACAGGGCCCATTTTGGTTTGGCTCCCACCTGAATACATTAGTAAATCAATATCACCATCATTATCCACATCCCCCGAAGAACCTGAGTGGTAATACCCCATTACTTCTGTGATATTTTTTAGAGTCATGGATAAGTCTGTTCCGAAACTTACAATCTGTACAATATCCCCTGGAAAAGGTAAGGCATCAACTCCACTTGAGGCAATTAACAATCCTAATTTACCATTGCCAAAATAATCATTAAAAATTAGTTTTCTTGCACCAGTTAATCCTTGAATTATATTAGGTTTTGTAAATCCTAATTTTTCATGTTCCCATGTAACATAATAACCTGGTTTGTTTGTTCCGAATGGCGCAGCCCAATAGTTATTGAATATATCATTCTTACCATCACCATTTAAGTCACCCATAAACAATCCTTGACGATTGGAAAAATAACTTTGTACATTTTGTACATAGTTAAATCCTAGAACTCCGTTGTTGTCGTACAATGAATTAACCTTTGATGGCTCTTTATCAATGAAAAATGTTCCGTCAAAAAGTTTGTTAGTAATATACCAACTGGTCTTTTGGTTTATGGGGGTATGAGTCTCTAGAAATTTTGTAGCGGTTGGCGGAGTTGGTATAACAGGAGTTACTGGAGTATTTTCTTGTTTTGAACAAGATGATAGTATTATTATTAGAATGTAAATTTGCAGTGTACGCATTGTATAGCTTAGTTTAAATAGTGGTTGCAAATTTAACGGTTATTAATTCATTGTAATGTGTAAAAATTAATAATCAGTAATCTTATTCTAGATGAAGTCATTCAAAGAATTTTTTTTAGTGCAAAAAACCATATCTCCTGCGTGAGGAAAACACCCCCTGAATTCGGTCCAAATCGGTTGATTTCGGTTTTGTCAAAACATAACTAACTACAAATCAACGCCTTCATTTTCTCAAAAAATCTTCATAACCGGGAGGTTCCAGGTTCAAATCCCGATCTCGCTACATGAAAATCAAGGACTTACGTTAAATCGTAGATCCTTTGCTAAGTGAGGTTTTTGTCATTTTCTTACCGAAACGAAGAATCATCAATCATAACATTCACGTTTTACTAATAGTGAACATTATATTAATTGAAGTATTTTTAAACAACGAAACTCTCTACAACCAAAAGTCTACATTGTTTTGACGACGGAGAAGTGCAGATTATCTGTCCCGCAAGCGTCATTTCCGATCCCGTATTACACACTATTTTAGTCGGGTTAAAATAGTGTGTAATACTTTTGCATTGATAAATTGATTGTACTGAAATACAATTTCCTTGTCTGCGTTTAAAATACATAAAGTTGGATAAGCTACTTTATTGTCTATTGTTGCCAATTGTTCTGCCAATTCGTGTATGCCTGTATTTGTCCCTGTTGGAATGTATTTGAGAGTCTGTCCTTGAAAGCTTATGTTTCTATGCTCTTCGGCATTTAGGTCTATGAAATAAAATTTTTCGCTTAACAATTTTATGATGCTGTCATTTTTGAATGTGGTGTTTTGCATTGCTTGGCAAAATTTACACCAGTCAGTGTGAATAAAAACAACGGTGTTTCGTTTCTCAACTTTTTGCAAACTGTCTATTTGTTCAAACTGATAAGTTGATAGTTGCGCAAATGAAGTTTGGGCTTGTGATAGCACACAAGCCCATACTATAATTATATACCACAATTTTTTCATAATTTAAAGTTGTATCGTATTCCGAAAAACA
This sequence comes from Sediminibacterium sp., assembly GCA_044239855.1. Lineage (GTDB taxonomy): Bacteria > Bacteroidota > Bacteroidia > Chitinophagales > Chitinophagaceae > Sediminibacterium. The sequence goes on from JBIIAP010000063.1 coordinate 6,268, forward strand.
CCCTTGCTCCCTGATTTGGTGCATACACATAAGTTGTGTCGAAGGTTAAACCATAAGGATTGCTTAGAGTAACCATTGCTTGTCCCTTGCTGTCAAACTGTACATTTTTATCAAATGGGTCGTTACTACGAGCTATGATAAATGGATTGCCCTTGTTGGGTGTCCAGTTTAGCAGATTTTTTACTCCCCCATAAATTTGAAAGTTTTTGAAACCGTCATACATTAATTGAATATTTTGAATGCTCCACCAAGGCGAATTAGGAATACGTGGGTCTGTATCTCCCAATAATGGCAAACGCATAGGGCTGTATACATTCCCTGTGTAATCAATGGCTAATTTTGCCCTTCTGATTTTGTACGAAACTGCCCAAGTGCCTGTAAAGTTTTCAGTTAAAATTTGCTGTTCAGTTATTCCATTTTCGGTCAATGTATTTTCCATTAATGTAACGCCTGTAATAATTTTTAATCCATTATTGAAAGCAAAATCCAAATTTAAACTAACACCTTTACTTTCAGCATAACCGCTCAAGTTGTCGTAAATAATTTTGTTAGGATCAATATCATAATCACCCACAATACGGTTGTTAAAATAGGTGTAAAATGCCGAAGCGTCAATTACTATGTAATTTCCATTTTTACCAAATATTTTTTTTATGTAATTCAAGTTTACATTATACGATTTTTCGGGGTGTAGTTCGTTATTAATTTCTACTATTCTTGCGCCTGTTAAAGCAGCGTGGTCTTCAGTAAATATATTTACAACCCTAAACCCTGTACCTGCATTTAAGCGAAGAATGTTTTTGTCATTCATCGTCCATTTATAGGCAAGTCTGGGTGTATAAATATTTCCGTGATAGGAGTTGTAATCGTATCGAAAGCCAAGCAATAATTTTTGATTTTCTGTAATTGAAATTTCATCCTGAATAAATATACCAGGCAAATATGTTTTTTGAGCTTGGTTTTGTTGATTAATGGGGTCGGTAGTTGCTGTTCCTACTGTGTTGTCGTCATAGTAAGTGTAACGAATTGCTGTTCCAATTAAAAAATCATTTCTGCCAATTTTTTTATCCCAAGTTAATTGACCAAAAGCTATGTCTTGTTGAGCAATATAAGGCGTATTTCCGTAAACACTATTTTGATTGTGGTTGTTATAGGAGAACGAAAGCAACCACTTTTCTTTGGTAGGTAGTTGATAATTCCCAAATATCTCCCAACGCTTTGTGTAAATACTTTCCCCATAAATGCTGTCGCCACCTCTAAACTGTTTTTCCCAACCTAAGTCACCACCCCAACGATCTTCATACATATAACGACCAGCAATACTGAAAAGGCGATTTTGTTTTCTGTCAAAATTCCATTTTTGAAAAATGGATATTCTGTTTTGCAAAGTAATATCGGTAAAATTGTCATTGTTGTTATCTATTTTATTTTGAAAGTTGAAATAATTGATGCCAGTTAATACATTTGCTTTTTTCTCGGCATTGAATTTAAAACCTAAATCTACATTGTATTCGCCCCAGCTTGTACCAAATACATCTGCCGAAACTAGTGGTGCATTTTGAGGTTTTTTAGTGATAATGTTTATCAACCCGCCAACAGCTTCGCTGCCGTATAATGAAGATGCAGGCCCTTTTACTACTTCTACACGTTCAACCAAAGAATTAGGAATTCCCGATAAACCATAAACTGTACTCAAACTACTTACTATAGGCATACCATCAATAAGTACCATCGTATAAGGACCTTCCAAGCCATTGATATGAATGTCTCCCGTGTTGCAAACCTGACAATTAAGCTGTGGTCTTACCCCATTTATGTTTTGCAATGCTTCGTAAATATTTGGCGTAGGATTTTTCTTAAAATAGGTGGGTGTATAAACTTCAACTGGTACAGGACTTTCTGAACGGCTTACTTCTTTCATTGTACCTGTTATTACCACTTCGCTCAATGTGTTTGCAAAATTGGTAAGGTCAAAATTTAAAGTTATGGTATCACCATCTTTAATGGTCACTGACTTTTCCATTTTATTGAAGCCGATACAAGAAACCTTTACAAGGTAGTTTCCAGCAAGAATTTTATTGATTTTATAAACACCTGAGATATCGGTTGCTACTCCAATTGAATTTCCAACCAACCTAATATTTGCAAATGCAACTGGGTTTCCCTCTGCAATTATTTTGCCTGAAATGGTGGCTGTTTGTGCTGTTGATAGCTGAACTGTAAGGGAAAAAATGGCAGTTGCTATTGTTTTAAGTATTGTTGATTTCATAATTATAAAATCAGTTACAGAGGCAAAAGTAATAAAGTTAGATAAATCTAACAAATAAAGTTTTGTATTTATTTTGTACCTTTGTAAAAGCAATTAAATTTTCATTAAAAGATGCTATCATACACAGAAGAAAATTACCTTAAGGCATTGTTCAAAATCACTCTTGATATTGGCATTGAAGCGGGAGGAACTAACGAGTTGGCAAATGCCTTGGCTGTAAAACCAGCTACAGCAAACGATATGCTTAAAAAATTGAAAGAGAAAGAACTGGTGAATTATGAGAAGTACGGTAAAATTACTTTAACAACCGAAGGCAAAAGAAATGCAATAGATGTGATCAGAAAACATCGCCTTTGGGAAACATTTTTGTACGAAAAATTAGATTTTAGCTGGGATGAAGTACATGAACTGGCTGAACATTTAGAGCATATTCGCTCTCAAAAGTTAATTGACAAATTGGATAAATTTTTGGATTATCCAAAGTTTGACCCACACGGAGACGCCATACCAAATAATAAAGGCGAACTTAAACTGCAGTTCAAAAAAACGCTTTCAGATATTACAGTTGGTACAAGTTGTAAAATGGTTGCTGTTAAGGATAATTCAAGTTCGTTTTTGCAGTATGTTGTCAAGGTTGGGTTGGGTATAAATAATACAATTACTGTTTTGTCAAAACAGGAGTATGATGCCATTACGATTATTGAAGTGAATGGGGTGCAGTCAAGTGTCAGCCAAAAATTTACTGAAAATATTTTTGTGGTTTGCAACACTTGCGTTGTCGGTAAAAGTTGTCCAAAAACTAACTGTGAAATTAAATAATATCTATCTTATAGTCGCCTATCTGTAGGGGGTCAAGAAATATAACAGTAAAATCATTAAATATGATTGCTGTTGGACTGTAGATCATCAGCATAAAGTGGAAAAATATAGTCTAAATTAGTAGAGGATTTCCATCATTAACAATTTTTAATTCTTTAACTTCCTTCCAATTGTCAGGAAGTTCCAACATATTCCATGTAATGAGTGCGCTCCCTTTTTGCGCCTCTTTTCCCATAGAAAGAGACACAAATGGTGAGCAACAATAATTTTAATTAACTGATAATGAAATACTTGTATAATATTCGTTGTCTTCATAACAGGGAGGTCCCGGGTTCAAATCCCGGTCTCGCTACACATAAAATCAAGGACTTACGTTAAATCGTGGGTCCTTTTTTGTTTTTGCGGGAGGTGTTACTTTTTTATTTTTATCATTTTAACTGAAGAATTAAAATCTTGCAGAAAATTGCTTTCAAAAATTGGAGGAAAGAACTAATAAAATACTACATATTGGGTATTTTTTTTCCAAATAATAGTGAGATATTTGAAGTTAACCTGCTCTAGAAAAATTTGTATATACATCTAAGATTGTGTTTATTTGCGAATTTTTGTAGCGGATATCAAATATTTATACAACATTTAAAGAACGAGGCATAGTGAAGAAATACATATATTCCCCTTTAGCTTTTTTAATAATTTCATTAAATTCTTTTGCACAATCTGATAGTATAAAAATCAACTCACCTGCGGAAGTTATACAAACTAAAAAATGGTATGACAACCTTTCTATCAGAGGTTATTCTCAAATAAGATATAATAGACTGTTTGAAACAAATGAAAACTTAGGATGTGAACAATGCGATAGGTCGTGGGGAAAAGATGGAGGTTTTTTTATGAGGCGTATGCGAGTTATTTTTTTTGGACAAATTAACAAAAACGTTTATTTCTATGTTCAACCTGATTTTGCGAGTAGCCCTTCTTCAGATCGTTTACATTTTGCACAAATAAGAGATGCATATTTTGATGTGGGCGTAGACAAAGACAATGAATTTAGATTTAGAGTTGGTCAAAGTAAGGTCCCATATGGCTTTGAAAATATGCAGTCAAGTCAAAATAGAATACCGCTTGACCGAAACGATGCTTTGAATAGTGCTGTTTCAAATGAACGTGATATTGGTGTATTTTTTTACTGGGCTTCTAAAGAGAAACGAAAACTCTACTCAAAGTTAGTAAACGATGGTCTAAAGGGAAGTGGCGACTACGGCATTTTTGCCTTTGGAGCATATAATGGTCAGACTGCGAATAATCCAGAATTAAACAACGAACCACATATTGTAAGCCGATTTACATACCCTTTTGAATATAAAAATCAAATCTTAGAGCTTGGAATCCAAGCTTATACCGGAAAATGGGTAATGCCAAAATCAAACCTTAGCAGTGGAGTAAAAACCAATTCGGACTTAAACTACCTAGACCGAAGGGTTGCAGGTACTTTTGTATTATATCCAAAACCATTTGGCATTCAGGCAGAATATAATTTTGGTAAAGGTCCTGAATTCAATAAAGTTACAGACTCAATAGAAGTTATGCCTCTTAAAGGAGGCTATGTAACGCTAAGTTATTTTGCAAAATTTAAGAAACAAATTCTCATTCCATTCATCAGATACCAATACTATGATGGAGGGAAAAAACATGAACGAGATGCAAGAAGTTATACCGTTAAAGAGTTTGAGATTGGTGGCGAATGGCAGGTAAATAAAAATTTTGAACTAGTTGTTAACTACACCTTATCTAAGAGACGATATGAAGATTTTGTAAAACAAGGCAATTATCAAGCAGGAAATTTATTAAGAATTCAAGCACAAGTTAACTTTTAAAAAATATTATATATCGGCACTTATGTCTCCCTATAAACTTTAGCATATGGGTCATACCAGTCATATACAAAAATCAACAATTTGGTTATATTGGAATAAACGATCTGCGTGAGGAAAACACCCCCTGAAATCGGGTCAAATCGATTGATTTCGGGTTTAGGAAATCCTAAAGCATTACTAATCAACGCCTTCATTTTCTCATGAAATATTCATAACCGGGAGGTCTCGGGTTCAAATCCCGATCTCACTTCATAAAAATCAAGGACTTACCTTAAATCGTAGTACCTTTGCTACGTGAGTTTTTTTA
>JBIIAP010000275.1:0-3481 GCA_044239855.1 Sediminibacterium sp.
AGCTATCAATTTACTGGAAATCTTAAAAACGGGAAACATACTGTATTTGTTTCATCGATTGGCTTTAAATCTAGTGAAAAAATAATCGCTATTGAAGGCTCATCAGGCAGCTTAACAATTGATGCGGTTTTAAAAGAAGATGCTACAGGATTAGATGAAGTGGTAGTAACAGGTACATCGCAAGGAACCACCAAAAAGCAATTGGGTAACTTTATTGGAACTGTTAAAGGAAGTCAATTGACCAATTCAGCCTCATCCAATGCATTATCTGCATTACAAGGAAAAGTGCCAGGAGCTCAAATTACCCAAAACTCAGGCGATCCTGCGGGAGGGATGACGGTGAAATTACGTGGGGTAAACTCTATTTCGGGTTCATCGGATCCATTATACATTGTTGATGGAGTAATCATTAACAACGCAAGCGCACGGGTTACCAATGCTAGTAGTGATTATGATGCTGTAGGTAGTGTTGGCCAAAACCGTATGGTAGATATTAACCCAAACGACATTGATCGCATAGAGGTGTTGAATGGAGCTGCAGCGGCTGCAATTTATGGTAGTAGAGCCAATGCAGGTGTAGTGCAAATTTTTACCAAAAGAGGAAGTACCGGCGCACCAAGAGTAACTTTTAGTACCAAAGTAAATATGAATGAGTTAAGAAAGAGATTAACTTTCAATTCATCACCTACTAAATTTGGTGGACCAACTGACGGTGCAGGCGCTTTAACACAAGACATCATTACAACTCCATTCGCTACTACTACAACTGCTGTTAACAGATATGATTATCAGGATGATATTTTTAGAAGTGGCTTAGGCACAGATAATAATATTTCTATTACAGGGGGGCAAGATAAAATGAGGTATTTTGCTTCATTAAACTACAATAACAACCAAGGTATTATAAAAGGAACAGACAATACCCGATTTGGTTTCAGATTAAATTTGGATAATAATGTAAACAAATGGTTGTCATGGAACGCGGGCATTAATTATACTAACAATGCAACGAATGAAAAACCGGATGGGAATACCTTCTTTTCTCCATTAAACTCAATCACCATAATCGGAAACTTTCACAACATCAATGCGAGAGATGCAAATGGTAATATACAAGCAGTAGGGGAAAGAGGACGCTTAAATCCACTAACTGTTATCAATGATATCAAGCAAAGAAATGTTACGAATAGAACCATTTCTAATGCGGGATTTAAGTTGTACCCTATTAAAGGTTTAGTAGTAGATTATGCTGCTGGTATTGACAATATCAGTCAAAATGGAACAACCTACATCCCTCCTTTCACGTATAATGCAAGTACCGGATTTTATGGAGGTGGATTAACATTGGATCCAACATTAAATGGATATGCAAGTGCAGCAAGTTTTAATTCTACTTTTTTTAATCATGATGTAAATATTACTTATTCAGCACAATTGTCTTCAACAATAGCCTCTGTAACTCAATTGGGTTATTCAGAGCAATATGAGAAATCACAATTTATATTAGCACAAAGCAGAGGTTTATTACCGGGTATTTCTACAGCTACCGGCGGAAGCACTTTATTACCCAATCAAGATGCCAGATCCGAGCGTACAGTTCGAGGTTTCTTTTTACAACAAAACTTTAAATTCAATAATCAATTTTTTGTGACAGCAGCTGGAAGAATTGATGGTTCAAGCGTGTTTGATAAAAACAATAGAAATTTCTTTTACCCTAAAGTAAGTGGTAACTATGTAATATCGGAATCCGATTATTTTAAAAAATTATCGATTGCGAAATATGTAAATACATTTAAAATTCGTGCGGCATATGGCGAGAGCGGTAACTTAACAGGTATTGGTGCTTATGATCGTTTTAATATCTACAATGTATCCCCTATTCTTGGTAGAACAAGTTTAACATCTTCAACAACAACGGTGAGTAGCGATTTAAAACCAGAGCGCCAGAAAGAATTAGAAATTGGTACTGATTTGTCCTTATTAGACAATAGAGTTCAAGTGACCTTCAACTATTACAACAAGCAAGTTGTTGATTTGTTGGTACCCAATATTAGTGTTGCCCCAAGTAGCGGATTTGCTTCTGCAAGTAAAAACATTGGTTCATTAAGAAACAAAGGTTTTGAGATAATGGTTACTGCAACTCCTATCAAATCAAAAGACTTCAAATGGGAAATAACAGGCAACTATAATAGAAACAAAAACAGAGTTGAAAACTTAGGGGTTCCATTTTTAACCACTACTATGGGAAATGGCGCTACTTTTGCATTGATTCCTGGATATGATGCGCCAGTTTTTTACTCTACTTTTTATGCAAGAGATGCCAATGGGAATCAATTGTTAAACGCACAAGGCATACCAGTAACAGCAAGAGGTCCTGTGGCAAATGGGCAACCATTTGGCACTCCTACTGTTGATGCAGCTACAGGATTACCATATACCACCGGTGCAAACTCTACCATTTTAAGAGGAGTGTTAGGTTCTCCAAATCCAACTTATACAACTACCTTAATCAATAGTTTTACATACAAAAAATGGACAGTAGGTTTTCAACTTGATCGCGTAGCGGGCAATAAAGTGTTTAATGCAGATTTCAGAACCAGACAAGGTGTAGGAAACGGTAGTGAGTATGCTCAATTAGAGCAAATGGGCTTATTACCACGCGGTTATATTACAGGCAACTACAATATTGAAGAATGGAGAGTGGAAGATGGATCATTTACAAAACTTCGTGAATTATCATTGAGTTATGCATTTGGTAAAATTAATAAAGTATTCAACAACCTGACAGTAAGCTTTTCTGGTAGAAATCTTTATTCATGGGATAGTTATAGAGGGTATGATCCGGAAACTAATTCGACCGGACAAAACAGCGTTTACAGAGGGGTAGATTTTGGAAACATCCCAATTCCAAGAACCTACCAAGTTGGTGTAGTAGCTAATTTCTAATCTTGTTAATTTAAAATTTATATGAAAAAAATATTTTTAATTCTTTTTGCCGGTTTTTCAATGGTATCCTGCAAACAGGAATTTGTAAATCCTGGAGCTATTAATAGTTCGGATGCTTTTTCAACACCACGAACTTTAGCTGGCGTTGCAGTTGGTTTACAAAATGTTTACAGTAATGGCAGAACTAGCCCTATATATACTAATATAACCGCTGCGGGTGCATTAACCAATGAGTTTAAATTAATGAATGCAGGCAATACAGATGAGGCTAATTTATTTACTGGTGGCGCTGCTGTTGACAATTTAAATGGAATTGTAGGGAATATGTGGACCATGAACAATAAGATTATTTATGATGCCGATAATGTGTTGAGTGGTGCTAATACTTTGGGAGACAAGAATTATGCACGTGGTTTAATTGCTTATGCTAGTATTTACAAAGCTTTGGCTATTGGCAATCTTTGCATGTTTTTTGAAAAGATACCTAGTACACCCGGAACACAAACTGCACCAGCCTCTTTCCAAACAAGAAACG
>JBIIAP010000276.1:0-3477 GCA_044239855.1 Sediminibacterium sp.
GCCAAATGCATAATAAAAATCCCTTCTTATTGCCTCTTCTGTTGAGGAATTTGCATAAAGCGGCATACTGCTTTCTGAAAAATAGTTAAATGCTCTTATATCATCCAACCCTGCCAAATGATCCTTATGCGAGTGCGTAAACAATACAGCATCTAACTTGCAACTATTACTGCGCAACATTTGATACCTGAAATCCGGGGTGGTATCTACTACTATACTGGTGGTATCACTACTCACCAAAATACTACTTCGTAGCCGTTTGTCCTTCTTATCGGTCGATTTACATACATCACAACTACACCCTATCATCGGCACTCCCGAACTGGTTCCGGTTCCTAAAAATTGAATGGTTAATGAAGTTGTTTTTTTCACAATATAAAACTAAGCGAAAAATTTACAAGTAAAAACAGGTATATACCGCAAAATTTAGGATGCCAGCAAGGTCGATTTTCGGACAACCTCGTCGTATAATTTTTGTGATTCGAAGGTCAAACTATCGTAGGAAATTTGTAATTGAGGTATTATTTCCATTAAGGTATTTATCCGTCCTTCCGTACTTAAAAACTTATTCAACACCACTACTTTTCTAGATTCCAATATGCACCATCCACTTTGAAAAGTACCTCGCTCATAACGTACCACATAGCCCGACTCGCCCAAAACAGCGCCTAATTTATCTAATGTAGATTGTGTATACTTCATATTTCTTCAGCTCTCTTATTACAGAGATTCGTATCTTCAAAATTAGCATCATATTTCCTTACTTGCTGCCGCAATTATCCACAAAGTTATTGCCAGATCGGGCTGTTTGTGGGTAATTTTTTATTTAGTTTCCATTTTTATAAAGGGAACTATCATTTCCTCTAAACTTATCCCCCCATGCTGAAAAGTGTTTTTATAATAATTCACATAATGATTGTAATTATTAGGATAACATAGGAAATCGTCTTCCTTTGCAAAAATATAAGCAGAGTTGATTGTTGGAACGGGCAAGCCTGCCTTTTTAGGGTCTTTAAATGCCAATACTTCTTTCTCTTCAAAATTTAAATTTCTGCCATGCTTATATCGCAAATTAGTAGTGGTTTGCTTGTCTCCCACTACTTTAACCGGGTTCTTTACCCGAACACTTCCATGATCGGTTCCTAAAATAATTTTAAACTTCTTGCCCGATATTTTCTTTAATGCCTGATGCAATGGACTATGCTCAAACCAGCTTCTGGTAAGGCTTCGGTAACTGGCTTCATCACTGGCTAATTCTTTCAACACTTCCATTTCTGTTCGGGCATGACTCAACATGTCCACAAAATTGTAGACAATCACATTTAAATCATTCACCAACAAATTGTGTATATTACTCACCAATTGTTGCCCATCCTGATGATTCAATATTTTATGATAACTGAATTTTACCTGCTCTTTTTTCAAGCGCTTTAACTGTGCCCGCAAAAATTCTTCCTCAAATAAATTCTTTCCGCCCTCCTCTTCGTCATTTTTCCATTGCTGAGGAAAATGCTTCTCAATATCTGCCGGCATCATGCCCGCAAAAATGGCGTTTCTACAATACTGGGTTGCAGTTGGCAATATTGAATAAACGGTCTCCTCCTCCGTTACCCTAAAGCTTTCTGCAAAAATGGGCTGTATGGCTTTCCACTGATCATATCGAAGATTGTCTATTAAAATATAAAACAACGGAACATTTTCTTCGATATGTGGTAAGATTTTAAACTGCATCAACTGATGACTCATAATGGGCGAATCTGAGGAAGCCGGGTCTACCCATGATGCATAATTTTTGGTAATATATTTACTAAATGCAGCATTGGCCTCTTTCTTTTGATTGGCTAATATGTCTTTCATTTCCGGACTATCGCTTTTCTCCATCTCTAACTCCCAGTATATCAATCTTTTATATAAGTCTACCCATCCGCTGTAATCTGGATTGCCCATTAATGCCATCATCAACTCGCTAAATTGTTGCTGAAAGGAGGTGGTTGTTTTTTCTGCAACCAATCGCTTATTATCGATGATTTTTTTCAAGCTCAACAATACCTGATTGGGGTTTACCGGCTTAATTAAATAATCACTTATCTGGCTTCCTATGGCTTCATCCATCAGATTTTCAGTCTCATTTTTGGTGATGAGTACAATCGGCAAATGTTGTTGTATAGCTTTCATACGGGTAAGTGTTTCCAGGCCAGTAATGCCGGGCATACTCTCATCCAATAATACTACGTCTATATCTGCATCTTTAATATATTCTATGGCATCGTACCCATTGGTAAGGGTATGCACCTGATATCCTTTGCGCTCTAAAAATATTTTCTGCGACTGTAGGCTTTCCATTTCATCATCTACCCATAGAATATTTGCTATCGACATAGTATAATTTTATTGAATTTAGGTGCTATTATTCGCTAAAGCTATTTATTATTTTCATTGATAAGGTAATTTGTACCTTTGCTGCCTGGCTTTTAAGCTGATTTAACAATTCATCAACAGCATGGCAATTACTAAAAGAAAAATCATTAATGATCCGGTATATGGTTTTATTACTATTAATCATCCCCTGATTTTTGCTATTATCGAACACCCTTTTTATCAGCGTTTAAGAAGAATTCAGCAAATGGCCATGGCTCAACTGGTTTATCCAGGTGCTGTTCATACCCGTTTACACCATTCCTTAGGAGCTTATCATTTAATGCACATGGCAGTAAATGAGTTAAAAGACAAAGGCATTGATATTTCTTTGGAGGAAGAATTTGCGGTGAAAGCCGCTATTTTACTGCATGATGTTGGTCACGGCCCTTATTCCCATGCCCTGGAACATGTATTGATTCCACACACCAGCCACGAAGAAATTTCGCTGCAAATTATGCAGCAAATAAACATCGAACTAAATGGTCAGCTTGATCTTACCATTCAAATTTTTACCAACAATTACCACAAGCCTTTTCTACACCAGCTTATCAGCGGTCAGTTAGATGTTGACCGGATGGATTATTTAAGCAGAGACAGTTTTTTTTCCGGTGTGAGTGAAGGTGTTATCGGGTACGACCGTATTCTGAAAATGCTGACCGTACAAAACGATTGCCTGATGGTGGAGGAAAAAGGTATTTACAGCATCGAAAAATTTTTGGTAGCCAGGCGTCAAATGTACTGGCAAGTTTATCTCCATAAAACGGTAGTATCGGCAGAAAAAATGATGGTAAAGATATTAGAGCGGGTTCGGGAAATATATGTTTCGACCGATGAACGCATTAAAACAGTACCGGCCCTCGACTTTTTTCTAGGTGATTATACCGGAATGATGAACGAGCAAGCACTAGCCCATTTTTGCCAGTTAGATGATGTCGACATCATGAGTGGTATTAAAAAATGGAGTTATCACCCCGATTTGGTGCTTTCTTTGCTCTGCAAGCGGTTTTTAAACCGGAAATTGTACAAATCCCGCATACAATCAGAACCTTTTTCAGAAGA
>JBIIAP010000064.1:0-11458 GCA_044239855.1 Sediminibacterium sp.
TCTATTGTCAATAAAATAGTCAACCCCTCCTCTAAAGAAGGCAAAATAACCAGTATTGGTAGAATTGCTGGTATTGTATACATTACTTGGGGTACTTAATAAATTATTTCTATCAGTAATGCCTTCAGAAATAGATTTACGTTCATTAAACAATCCGCTTCCGGTGAAATTCAGTTTATTTTGACGTAAATTTAAATCCCCCCCAACGTTAACTTTTGCTCTTGAATCAATACCAGTTCTTAAACCTCCATTGTAACCTGTTTTTTTATTTCTCTTTAAAACAATGTTTAAAATTCCGGCATTTCCACCAGAAGCATCAAATTTTGCAGAAGGATTAGTAATTAATTCTACTTTGTCTATTATATCCGAAGGAATTTGATCTAATGTTATTGTAGTGGGTCTGCCATCGATAAAAATAGTTGGGCTGGCATTTCTCAGGGTTACATTACCATCAATGTCAACATTCAATGCAGGAATATTTCGCATTAATTCTGTGGCCGTTTGGCCAGACCCCATCAAATTCTTATCTACATTATAAATTTTGCGGTCAATGCCCATTTCAAATTGTGGTTTTGAAGAAGTAGTAACGGTAACATTCCCTAAATTGGTCGCATCCTCCTCTAGTTTTATATTACCTAAGTCTTTATCAACCATACTAAGCATTTGTTGCATATTTCCACCTGCCATACCACCTTGAGGCATTTTTAAACCGAAATTAATTGTTTGTTCAAGTTTTTTAAATCCTAATGAGGTCATTGTTAATTTAAAGTTCCCAAACGGAGATAAATTTTCGAAGCTAAAATCTCCATTCGCTTTGGTAATTACTGTCCCTAAAATGGTTTCTTTTATTTTTTTGGTTACTGTATCAAACTTATTTCCTTTTAACTGTACAGTAACACCTTCCAGGGCTTTAGCGGATTTGTTATCTACTATTTTACCATAGAAATGGCCAATATTCATATTTTGACCATTACCTGCACCCGGTCTACTTCCACCCATGCCTGGAAATTGGGCACTTATAGTAAATGGTATTGTTAAAATAGTTAATGTAAAGAGAAAGTTGCGCATAGGAAAATTGTTATTAAATACAAATATGAAATAGGTTTTGTATATATTAGTGATGCTTTATACAAGCGGTAATATGACGGTCTTAAATGGACAATAGTGTCAATAAATCAGATAATTACAGTTTTTCTGAATGAGTAAAGCTAAATGAATATTGTTATGCAGATAACGTAAGGATTACCTGTAATATGCCAATTAAAAAGCCTAAAACTCCGCCTATAATTTCTACAAAACGAAACTCTTTAGACATAATCGCCACTAAAATATCCTCTAATTTGTCAGATGAAAACCCAATTACTTTTTCTGTGACAATTTTTTCAAGATCAAGCTCGCCTTGTAAATTCCCCATGTAGTTTTTCATAATAACAGGAAAAAGAACAGTTAGTTCAGATACAAAGACAATTTTCAGGTCTGCTATTGTTTTTTCCCCGATAAACATACTAATCATGGGCATTTTCTCTGCCAACTTTACTCGTAAAAAGTGTTCTATATGTTCTTCCACATAGGGCATTAACTTATTGATATTGTCTGGGTTGGTTATTTTTACTTCTATATCTTTGAAGGAAAGCAGTTCTTCACTTACCAGCTTGCCTAGCTTTTCTGCAAACTGTATCTGGCGTTTAGGAAAAATCCCTTGAAAAGTAATTCCTAAAATTTTTACAGGATTTTTTGGATGGAAAAGCATCTTAATAGCGATCCAATTGGTAAACCATCCGATAAAAGCCGATATAAAAGGAATTACAAAAAGTATATTCATAAGTTCTAAATTAAAAAAAAACCTATAAATTTTGATTTTATAGGTTTTTAATGTAGGGAGAACGATGGGTCTCGAACCCACGGCCTTCAGTGCCACAAACTGACGCTCTAACCAACTGAGCTACGCTCTCCATTTATTGGGGTGCGAAAATAGTATTTTTTTTCAAATAACCAATTCTTCAAATTATTGTTAATGAAAAATATTCTGATTCTTCAATCACATTTTAGATTATTTTTGATATGATCATGCAAAAAATCAAGCAATTTATGAAGAGTAGAAAAGGGGTGGTGCTTACCGCAATCGTATTATTTGGTACATTATTTTTCGCATTCCGTAGTAATATAAATCAAATTGATGGGAGCGACCCATTACAACAGCGTCTTTTAAATGCTGTTGGATCGCTGTTGGAACAAGAACATTATAGTCCAAAAGCAATAGACGACTCTTTCTCTAAACAGGTATTTAAAGAATTTATTGATGATTTAGATGGAGACAAAACTTTGTTTTTACAGTCAGATATTAATGCTTTAAAAAAATACGAAACAAGAATAGATGATGAAATACATGGGGCCGCTCTGCAATTTGAGCCTGCAATAAGTGTTATCTATGATAAAAGGTTAAATGAGGCAATTGAAATATATAAAGAAATATTGTCAAAACCTTTTGCATTTAATGTGGAAGAATCTTTCTTACCAGATGGAAGCAAATTGGCATTCGCAGTAAATGAAACAGAAAGAAAAGAGCGCTGGAGGAAAAAACTAAAATACTTTACGCTTGAAAGATATATCGAACTTTTAGATCAAAAAGAAAAGAACAAGGATAAAAAGGATTTTATTGCTAAAACTGAAGACAGTCTGGAATTGGATGCAAGGAATAGTACCCTGAAATTTATGGATCGATATTTTAGAAGAATTAAAAAAACATACGACGAAGAGAAAAGATTTAGCGCTTTCATTAATGTAATTACCAATTTAATGGATCCCCATTCAGATTATTACCCTCCCATTGAAAAAAGAGGTTTTGATGAAAGAATGAGTAATAATTTTTATGGAATTGGAGCAACATTAACGCAGGATGATAATGGTGTTAAAATAGCAACGGTAGTAACCGGTGGTGCTGCTTGGAAAACCCGCCAAATTGTTGCTGGTGATATCATTGTAAAAGTTGGTCAATCCAGAGATAGCTTATTGGATATTTCCGGTTATGAAACAGAAGATGCAGTTAAGCTAATTAGAGGAAACAAGGGCACCGAAGTAACGCTAACCATAAAAAAACAAGACGGCACCCTCAAAACGTTATCAATTGTAAGAGAAAAAATAGATACTGAAGATGGATTGGCAAGAAGTGCTGTAATAAAGCAAGGGAATGATAAATTCGGATATATTTATTTGCCCGATTTTTATGCAAACTTTCAGGATAAAGATGGTTATAGATGTGCAACTGATGTAGCTAAAGAAGTGATTAAATTGAAAGCAGAACAGGTTAAAGGCATCATGATTGATCTTCGGTTTAACGGAGGTGGTTCTTTAGCAGAAGTAGTGAAAATGGTAGGCTTATTTATAAAAAGTGGGTTAGTGGTTCAAGTAAAGGAAAGAGGAGGAGCTGTTGACAATATAACCTGGCGTGATACGGACGAATCCGTTTTATATGATGGCCCTTTAACAGTAATGGTCAACGAATTAAGTGCATCAGCTAGTGAAATATTTGCAGCTGCCATTCAGGATTATAAGAGAGGCGTTATTATTGGAAGTTCCTCTACTTATGGGAAAGGAACAGTTCAAAGACCTATTCCTCTGGGTAGAACGGTAGATGCATATAGCGGCAGAACTGAATATGGTGCAGTCACTTTAACTTTTCAAAAATTTTATCGTGTAAATGGAGGTTCTACTCAATTAAATGGAGTTGTTCCTGATGTGATCATTCCGGACACCTACGAATATCTTAAATTTCGTGAAAAAGATAATGCAAGTGCATTACCTTGGGATGCGATCCCTAAAGCGGATATTAAATTATGGCAATCCGGCTATTCCGAAGATTTGATAGCAATTAGTAAAAAAGCGCAAGAGAAAATTGCCGCAGACTCAACATTCAGACTTGTTCAGTCTAACTTAAAATGGTTGTCCAAAAACAATGAATTACCTGTAAGTCTTAAGATTGAGCAATATCGAGACTTAAAAAAACAAGTTAGTAATTCAGTTAATCAAAATAATCAGTTATTAAAATTAAAGACTGAATTAGACGTATCTGTGATGGAAGCCGATAAGGATAAGTTTTTTAATAATCCGGATGAAAATAAAGGAAAAAGATTTCAAGAATGGCTCAAAGCGCTTAAATCTGATATGTATATTGCAGAAAGTTTGAATATAGTAAGTGAAATCGCTAAGTCTAAGTCGGCAAGTTCTAATTAATTGTACATTTTTATCATTTTTTATGCCCACTCCTGATGGAAAAAATAATAGCTAAAAAGTGGTTTGCATTGTATACAAAACCACGCTGGGAAAAAAAAATCAATACTGCTCTTCTTAAAAAAGGCATTGAAAGTTGGTGCCCCTTACAAATTATAGAGAAACAATGGTCCGACAGGAAAAAAATAATTGAAGAACCCTTGTTCCGATCATATGTTTTTGTAAAAATAAGTGCGGAAGAAAAAAACAATGTATTAAATACAGATGGTGTTTTAAACTTTGTTTATTATTTATCTAAGCCAGCTGTAATTAAAGATGAAGAAGTCAATAACATCCGAATGTATTTAGCCGATAAAGATGCTAGAATATCAATTATATCTGACGAAGGATTTATGCAGGGGGAGAAGATCAAGATCAATTTTGGTGTTTTCATGGATAAAGAAGGTACCGTATTAAAAGGTAGCAAGAAAAAGGTGTTTGTTCAATTACAGAGTTTAGGACAGGTTATGGTTGTTGAATTTCCAGCTGAATATTTATCTCCAATTTAATTTAAAAATTCATGTTTAGCTTTTTAAATAAATCATCAAAACCTGTTGAAAGAGATCTGTCCTTTATTGGTGTTGATATGCATTCTCATTTACTCCCGGGTTTAGATGATGGGGCAGTAACCATACAAGAAACATTACATTATTTTAAACTCATGAAGCTGTGGGGGTATAGAAAATGTATTGTAACTCCACATATATTTTCAGGCGTATATAATAATTCACCCCAGAATATATTGCCTGTTTATGAAAAAGTTAAACAAGAATTAATTAAAGCAGAAATCGACATAGAAATTGAAGTAGCTGCAGAATATATGTTGGATGATAGTTTTATGGAACTCCTAAATCAAAACCAACAATTACTTTGTTTTGGGGATCGGTATGTTTTGATTGAAATGCCATTTGCAGCCCCTTCTCCATACATTGAATCTGCTATTTTTAATTTAATCCTCAAAGGATATAAACCCATTTTAGCACATCCTGAACGATATTCATATTATTATGAAGATTTTGCGTATTATTCGCGATTAATTGATATGGGCTGTTTTTTTCAGGTTAATATGCTTTCACTAAGTGGTTACTATGGAAAAAATGTAAAAAAAATCGCCATAACATTAATAAATAATAAAATGGTTTCCTTTATAGGTACAGACCTACATCATCTTAGTCATGCAGACGCGATCAAAGCCTTTACTGTTAAGAAAGAGTTTTATAAAATAGCCGAAAAAATTCAATTGAAAAACAGATCTTTATAATCTCCAATCAATCACCTGATTTGCCCATTCAGGTTTATAGGGCGCGGTTACCCTGATGTAGTTATCTGTATATCCTTCCATCATTCCTTCTTTATTAAATCCTTCAAACAACACTTTTCTTGTTTCACCTACATGTTTGTTGGTGAAGTATTGCAATTTCATATAAGATAAGTTCCGAAGTGTTTTATTTCGCTCATTTCTAATTGAAATGGGGACTACCTCTTTAAATTCTACTGCTTTTGTATGATCTCTTTCAGAATAAGTAAATACATGCAGGTAAGAAACATCTAAAGAATGAAGAAAATCAAATGTTTCTTTAAAATGAGCAGCTGTTTCTCCCGGAAAACCTACAATTACATCCACTCCAATAGCAGCGTGTGGGATTAATTTTTTAATTAGATCAACCCTTTCAGCATATAGTTCCCTTTTATAACGTCTGCGCATTAACCCTAAAATTTCGTTGGACCCACTTTGTAAGGGTATATGAAAATGGGGCATGAATTGATCACTTTTAGCAACCCATTCAATAATTTCATTGGTAAGTAAATTAGGTTCAATGGAGGATATCCTAAATCGAGCTATTCCATTTACCTCATCTAATGCTTTTACTAATTCAGTAAAATTTTCTTCCTGTTTACTATTCCCATCAGGGCCTTTACCAAAATCTCCTAAATTAACTCCTGTAAGAACAATTTCCTTAACACCATCTGCGGCTAAATTATTGGCATGCTTTAACACATTGGCAATATTATCACTTCTGCTCTTACCTCTCGCCATAGGAATGGTGCAAAAAGAACAGTTATAGTCGCAACCATCCTGTACTTTTAAAAAAGATCGTGTGCGATCATTCTGAGAAAATGAAGCGTTAAATCCGGTTATTTCTTCTATATCGCAACTGCAAATCTTTGCTGCGTCATTGGTTTTGGTTAAATCTTTAATATGTTTTGCTAGATTGAACTTTTCCGCAGCTCCCAATACTAAATCAACCCCCGGAATTTGGGCAATCTCTTTTGGTTTAAGTTGAGCATAGCATCCGGTAATAATTACAAAGCTTTCAGGTGATTTTTTTTGAATCCGCCTAACTAACTGACGGCATTCTTTATCTGCATTGTCAGTAACCGAACAGGTATTAATAACATATACATCAGCAATATCGGTAAAATCTTTTTTAGCATAACCTTCATTTTCCATTATCCTGGAAATGGTAGAAGTCTCTGAAAAATTTAGTTTACAGCCAAGAGTATGAAATGCTACTGATTTGTTTTTTTCCATCGGTTCGCAAAGTTAAGGAGGCAAAATCAAAATAAGGTAAATTATGCATGTTATAGTACTAAGAAAATAATCATTTGGTAATGAAAAGTCGCAATGTTTTCCTACTTTTCAATATGAAAATGAATAAGAGTCTTCCTTTTGTTTTACTGCTTTTATTGGCGTTAGCTTCTTTGGCCCTCAGAAATTGTAACAGTAAGCCCTTTAACCCAAATAAACCTAAAGAAAAGCATCGCTCTACTCATTACGATCAATCTAATGTTAATCAAAAGGGACTTAACCGCAATCCGGTTCATATTCAATATTCGAAACACGCCCGTTGTAGAATGAGCTGTAGGGAAATTACCGAATTAGAAATAGTTGCAATTTTAAAGACCGGTAAGATAAATTATAAAAAAAGTGAATTGGAGCAAGGCGAATGCAGTAAAAAGTATGCAGTAGAAGGTTATAGCAAAGATAATCAACATTTAAGAGTCGTATTTGCCCCCTGCAACAATGAGGTTACGGTAGTAACTTGTATTGATTTAGGGAAGGAATGGCAATGTGATTGTAAGTGATAATTAAAAAATATCCTAAAATATCAGGAATCTATTGGATAGTATTTCAATTTTTAGCTATAATAAACTATGTTTGCCCGTCGTAAAAAACAAAACGAATATGAAGTTTAACAAGATTAATAACATCACAGGATGGATTGTTTTTTTTATCGCTAGTGCTGTTTATTTACTTACTGCTGAGGCAGGAGGTAGTTTCTGGGATTGCGGTGAATTTGTAAGTAGTTGTTTTAAATTACAAATTCCACACCCGCCGGGTGCACCCTTATTTGTAATTCTTGGAAGAGTTTTTGTAGTATTATTTGGGGATAATCCAGCTAATGCCGCAAAAGCAGTGAATAGTATGAGTGCTTTAGCCAGCTCATTTACTATTTTATTTCTTTTCTGGACCATTACACATTTTGCTCGCAGATTAGTTAACTTAAAAACAACTGAAACTGCTACAACTGCTCAAATCTTATCGGTTATGGGCGCTGGTGTTGTAGGAGCTTTAGCATATACTTTCAGCGATTCTTTCTGGTATAGTGCAGTTGAAGGAGAAGTTTACGCCTTATCCAGTTTCTTTACGGCAATTGTATTTTGGGCCATCCTCAAATGGGAGCATCAAGCTGATGAGCCTGGTGCTGATCGTTGGATCGTATTTATATTTTTTATGATGGGCTTATCTATTGGGGTCCATTTGTTAAACTTATTGACTATCCCGGCTATTGTGATGGTTTATTACTTCCGCAAGCGCGATTCTTTTCATGTTGCATATCCTGCAATACGTGGTTGGTTTATTAAATTAGCCATTATTGGTGGTATTCTGGCTTTTATTGGGGCTTTAATCAGTGCCGCTGCAGAAGCAACCGACAATGTTCCAATGGATAATACCATTGCAGTTCTGGTAATTGTAGGAGTAGCGATAGCAATAGGCTTATTAATGCTAGTTGAAAACTGGAAACCAACACAAAAAAGCTATTTTGGTGGGGTTTATATATTTTTTATCATCGGTTGTATCATTACCGGTGTAGTGCAAGTGGGTGTTATTCAATATTCTATTAAATTGGCCGGTACCTTCGACAGATGGTTCGTTAATGGAGCTGGACTTCCGTTTTTTACCGGGTTTACCTTGTTTTTTATATTGGTTGCTGGTTTGATCTGGTATAGTTTAAAGATTGCTGCTCAGAAATCTTGGCAATACTTAACACTATCTATTTGGTGTATTGCTTTCATGTTTATAGGGTATAGCACTTATTTAACTACTATGATCAGAAGTAGTGCCAATCCTTCAGTAGATATGTACAATGTTGATAACCCTATGAGTTTAGTGGGCTATCTTGGCCGTGAGCAATATGGCGATTTCCCATTGTTATATGGACAGAAATTTACCGCACAACCAGTCGATTTGAGAAATACCGGGATGCGCTATCAAAAGTCGAACGACAAGTATATTGAGCTGGGTGAAGGTAAAAAGTACGTATATCAACAAGATGATAAAATGATTTTCCCTCGTGTTTGGGATGCAAGTGATGATCAGTATCATGCATATTATTATGCAAATATGTTGAATATACCCAAACTGAAGGATGGAACTTATGAAAGAGCCCCCAATCAATTGGATAATATTAAGTTTTTTGGATCATATCAGATTTATTGGATGTATTTCCGCTATTTTATGTGGAATTTTTCTGGTAAACAAAATGATATTCAAGGCGTTTACACCGGCAATCCAAGAGATGGAAACTGGATTACAGGTATTCCTCTTGTTGATAATCTTTTATATGGCGATCAAGCTACCTTGCCTGATTCTATACAAAACAATAAGGCACATAACAAGTTGTATGCTTTACCTTTTATACTTGGATTAATAGGGATGTTCTATCAATTTAAAAGAAAAGGCGATGATGCGTTCACCAACTTCTTAATGTTCTTCTTTACAGGGTTTGCTATTGTATTATACTTGAATCAGGCCGGAAATCAGCCTCGTGAGCGTGATTATGCTTACGTAGGAAGCTTCTATGCATTTGCTGTTTGGATTGGATTAGGTGTTTTAGCCATCGCAAATTTAATACCTCAAAAAATCAATAGAACATTAGCAGCTTCAGTGGCTACGATTGTTTGTTTATTGGCCGTACCTACTATTATGGCTCAACAAGAATGGGATGATCATGACAGAAGCCAAAAAGTACTGTCTCGTGATTTAGCTAAAGACTATTTAGAAAGTTGCGCTCCTAATGCCATTTTATTCACTTTTGGTGACAATGATACTTATCCTTTATGGTACGCTCAGGAAGTTGAAGGAATTCGTCCTGATATCCGTGTAATAAATTATAGTTTATTAGGAATTGATTGGTATATTAATGAATTAAGATATAAAGTCAATCAAAGTGCTCCTATAGATGTGATTTTTACAGCTGACCAAATTGAAGGAAGTAAAAGAGATTATACTTTGTACCGATCTAAGCCGGGTATTCCTGAAGATCGTTACTACGATTTGTATGATGTAATGAAAAATTATGTAGGAAGTGATGACCCCACTAAAATGGAAGATCGTGGAAATGGAGATGCATTAAACACGTTCCCCGTTCGTAAATTTTCTGTGCCGGTAGATAAATCTTTAGTACTAGGTAACAAAACGGTGAACAAATCCGACTCATCAAGTCTTTTAGATGAATTACGTTTTGAGCTTCCTAAAACTGCCTTAATGAAAAATGATATGGCAGTATTGAATATCATTGCTGCTGCTAAATGGGGTAGACCAATTTACTTCACTAACCCACAAATAGAACTTGGATTTGATCAATATTTACGTAGAGATGGATTAAGTTACCGTTTGGTTCCTGTTCAAGGCTCAAGAGTAAATACCGATTGGATGTTTGATAAAGCAATGAATGTTTTTGCTTTTGGGAATGCAGACAAAAAAGGGGTGTATTTTGACGAAGAAAACCGCAGACATTTAAATAGTATTCGTTCGGCCTATTCTGAATTAGCTTCTGATCTTGCAACTAAAGGCAGAAAAGAAGAAGCTAGAAAAGTGTTACAGAAGGTTGATAAAATGATGCATGAAGAAAATTTCCCTTATGGAATGGTTAGCAGAGGAAATATGCACAATAGATACTCTCTTTTGATGCTGGAAGCTGCTTATACTGCAGAAGATAAGGAGCTAATTGAAAAAATATCCAATGCTGTGAAAAAAGATCTTCAACAGCAAATCAAGTATTATAGCGCGCTACCTGCTAGTCAAGCCGATTTAATGGATGACGAAAAAAGAATGGCTCAAAGCTATTTAGATGGCATAGAAAGAATGAAATCTATTTATAATCCAGCAATTACAGTGCCTGGTAAATTAATGGCGCCCAATAGCGGCACTAAATAGTTCGTTCTATAAACAGAACTAAAAAGGTTTAAGGTCTGTGGTGTGAAGTAATACTTGCATCACTCCTTAAACCTTTTTAATTGAATACTTGTTAAATAGGATAAGATGAAAGGTTATCGTTTTATACAATTTGATGCGTCGGAACAATCTAAATCATTGTTCGAGCAAATGCTGGATATTTTCATGCAATTGCTTACTTATACCAATGGGGATGCTGCTGATGCTTTAAGTTGGATGAATGAATTAGATAAACAATATAAATTAACCAATAACGAGTATGGGATGGGTGATTTTATTGAAGATCTTAAACAAAATGGATATCTCAATGAAAATCAATCCGATGGATCATTTAAAATAACAGGCAAAGCAGAACAAACCATCCGAAAAAAGAGTTTAGAAGAAATCTTCGGGAAGCTTAAAAAATCAGGTAAAGGTAACCATGCTACATTTAAAGTAGGACCGAGTAATGATTTAAATTCTGAAACACGTCCTTTTCAATTTGGGGATCAATTAGAACAAATAGATTTTACTGAAAGTATTAGAAACGCTCAGATTAACCGGGGGGTCGAATCTTTTTCTATGCAAGAAGATGATTTGCAAATACGGGAAAGCGATTTTAAAGCACAAACTTCTACCGTATTAATGATAGACATTTCGCATTCTATGATATTATATGGAGAGGATAGGATTACCCCCGCCAAAAAAGTAGCCATGGCATTATGCGAATTGATTAAAACCAAATATCCGAAA
>JBIIAP010000277.1:0-3470 GCA_044239855.1 Sediminibacterium sp.
TTATAATATGAAATTCATTTTTACTATAATTTCTATTTTTATTTTCATACAATCATATACCCAGGAAAGAAATGGAGAAGCATTTCAAAAAGATTATCAAGTTCATATAAAGAAAGTACCAACACCTATTAAAATTGATGGTATTATACAGGAAGATGAG
This sequence comes from Sediminibacterium sp., assembly GCA_044239855.1. GTDB lineage: Bacteria > Bacteroidota > Bacteroidia > Chitinophagales > Chitinophagaceae > Sediminibacterium. The sequence continues at coordinate 161 of JBIIAP010000277.1, forward strand.
TGGGCTGGGGCGAAAGTCATTAACTCACTTTGGCAGAAATTTCCGGATGACAAAAATAAAACCACGCGGAAAACAGAAGTAAGAACAGCCTACGACGACAAGTATTTATATGCGGCATTTACTTGTTATGATTCAGGAAAAGTATTTATTCAAAGCCTCAAAAGAGATTTTGGTCATGATGGGAATGATTGTGTAGCCTTAATATTAGACCCCATTAATACCCGTAACAATGGCTTTTTCTTTATTGTAAATGCATTTAATGCACAGAGTGAAGATCAGCTGACTGCTGCCGGATCAGATGATCTAAACTTTAGCTGGGATCAAAAATGGATTTCTGCTACGCAAAGATATGCCGACCGATGGGTAGCTGAAATAGCCATCCCATTCAAAACTTTACGGTATGCGGCGGATAAAAAAACATGGGGTGTTAACTTTTTACGGGTAGATACCAAAACCAATGAGTATGGAGTTTGGACGAATGTTCCGGTTAATTTTCCTTCCTATGATTTAGGATATACCGGTGCATTAATTTGGGATGAAGCACCACCGAAACCCGGTAGCAATGCTGTATTAATACCTTATGTTACCACCCAATTAGACCAAAATAATCAGGAGCAAAAAAACATAACCCATACACCGAATGCCGGATTTGATGCTAAAATAGGACTCACTTCAGCCCTTAATTTAGACCTGACCATGAATCCTGATTTTTCGCAAATAGAAGTAGATAATCAGGTGACTAATTTAACGCGATTTAATATTTTCTTTCCGGAACGCAGAACTTTCTTTTTAGAAAATGCCGATTTGTTTTCGGGATTTGGGATAGAACCCATCCGACCCTTTTATTCCAGAAAAATTGGATTAGATGCGAATGGAAATAAGATACCCATTTTATTTGGAGCAAGGGTTTCAGGTAATTTGGCAAAGAATACGCGGGTAGGTTTTATGAATATGCAAACCGGCAGAAAAGATAATTATGCACCGGAGAATTACTCGGCTTTATCGATAGATCAAAGAGTATTCAAGCGTTCTGTAATAAAAGGATATGTGTTAAACAGACAAAGTTTTATGCGTGAAGATGAAAAACGCAATAATCCGCTGAATGAATTTGGAAGGAATGCGGGGGTAGAATTCAACTATTCTGATTTGGCCGGCAAGTGGGGCGGCTGGGCAACCTATCATCATTCCTTTAAGCCTAATATAACAACTAACAATCAGTATTATAACTTTGGTGGTAGTTATAATACCAGGAACATAAGCACTTTTACAGACTTTACCAATGTTGGTACAAACTATTATGCCGATATGGGTTTTATTGAAAGAATTGAGAATTATGATGCAGCTAGAGACACCCTTATCAGACTAGGGTTTAAACACATGTACAATAACTTTGAATATAGAATAATTCCATCAAGCGGAAAAGTTGCTAGATATACCGTTACTGCGGAGAACTACATTGTGATCAATCCGGATAATCGATTTAACGAACGCAATACCAACTTGCAATTCGGCACACAGTTTAAAAGTACAAGAAATATTAATGTATCGTTGGGCAATAACCATGTTCAATTAATTTTTCCAATTTCATTTACCGGATCAACGCCCATCCCTGTTGGTGAATATAGATTCAATGATATCAATATAAAGTACCAAACAGATTTCAGGAAACCGTTTAGCTTATCATTTGCCGGAGGATATGGCGGTTTTTATAATGGAACCAATGCCAGCATAAGAACAGGCCTTACCTATCGATTCCCGCCCAAACTAACATTGAATTTAAATTTCCAATACAATAAGCTTCAATTTCCGGAGTTATATGGCTCTACCGAATTGTTTTTAATTACCCAACGAACAGAGATCAATTTCTCTACCAAAGTATTCTGGACTACATTTTTTCAATACAATACCCAGCGTAATAACATCAACATCAACAGCCGCTTACAATATCGCTTTAAGCCGATGAGCGATTTGTTTATTGTATATACGGATAATTATTTTACGGATCCGCTATTTACCAATAAAAACAGGGCATTGGTATTAAAATTGAATTATTGGTTGAATTTATAGGGATTAGGGAATATACAGTGAACACATGGTCTGAAATACAAGCATTTATATTAGTTCGATTTTCTACAATATTATAGTAAATTATTGTAATACAATTGTACATATTATTATTATAAAATCTGGTTATACAAACACAAAACAGCAGCGCTATTTACAATCAGCACAGTAATATTTAAGGATCATAATCCAATTTTATTATAATATTTCGGGATTGCAATCCAATTTTATTATAATATTTTGGGATTACAATCCATTTTTATTATAATAATTTAGGATTGCAATCCAATTTTATTATATAATTTTGGGATTACAATCCCAGATTATGATAAAAAGAACATTATTAGATAATATTAATGCCAGATTGAACAAGGGGAAAGCTATATTATTATTTGGATCCAGGCAAGTGGGCAAATCTACTTTAATAGAAAATTTACTTCAGGGCAAAGCGCATATTTATATGACAGGTGATGACTTTAATGATCGTCAACTGCTTACTGATGCCAGTATTTCGGGGTTAAAATCAATCTTAGGAAAAAGTACTACTATATTTATTGATGAGGCACAAATAATACCCAATATTGGATTAACCATTAAGCTCATCACAGATCATCTAAAAGCAGTGCAAGTAATTGCAACAGGTTCATCGGCATTTGAATTGGCCGATAAAATGAATGAACCATTAACAGGTCGTAAATATGAATTTTATCTATATCCTATTAGTTTTGAAGAAATGGTAACACACCATGGATTATTGCAGGAAAAAAGGATGCTGAATCATCGATTGGTATATGGCTATTATCCTGAAATAGTAACCAAACAAGGAGAGGAAAAAGAATTACTGCAATTATTGGCAGGCAGTTACCTATACAAAGATTTATTAAAACTTGAGCAAATTAAGAAACCCCAGTTGCTTGAGAATTTACTGAAAGCATTGGCACTTCAAATAGGTAACGAAGTGAATTATAATGAACTGGGTCAAACCATTGGAGCAGATAATAAAACTGTAGAGAAATACATAGACCTTCTGGAAAAAGCCTTTGTAGTATTTAAAGTTCCCGCATTTAACCGAAATGTTCGAAACGAGTTGAAGAAAGGAAAGAAAATATACTTTTACGATTGCGGAATAAGAAACGCCATTATTAATGAGTTTAAACCATTTGAAATACGGCAAGACAAAGGCGCTATTTGGGAGAACTTTATAATGGCGGAACGAATGAAATATTTACATTACCACCATATCGAT
>JBIIAP010000278.1:0-3450 GCA_044239855.1 Sediminibacterium sp.
AATGATCAAAGAATTTCCTTCAACGCTGTCGGTTTTTACATTAGCAACAAATTCTTCGTATCCTTCTTTGTTTGCATTAACCTTCACCTGGGTAATTTCATCATCTAACAAACTATTAAAGGCTCCCGCAGTATCAGAATTAATTGAAAAATCAAGGTCTTGATTATTGAATTTGAAGTCCAGTGTTGCATCAAAAATGCGCAACTTGGTTGTATTGTCGTAAACAATACCGCCTATATATTTTGATTTAGCATCTTTAATATTAATAGTAAACTGATAAATATCATCGTTTTCATTGCGTCTGTTTGAACTAAAAAAACCGAACTTCCCATCGGCACTAAAAGTAATTCCAAAATCATCCGATGTAGAATTCATGGGTGCGCCTAAATTTTCGGGTTTACCAGCAGGCAAGCCATTCATCAGTTTAACTCTAAATAAATCTAATCCTCCTAAGCCCGGTAATCTATCTGATGCAAAAAACAAATATCCTTTAGCGTCAACATACGGAAACATTTCATTGCCATTGGTATTTACAACCGTACCAAGATTTACCGGATATTTCCAATCACCGTCACTCCCGGTAGATTCACATCTGTATAAATCAAACCCACCAATACCTGTTTCCTTTTTATTGGAAGTAAAAAAGAGGAACCGTCCATCAGGAGTGATGGCAGGATGTTCAATAGCAAATTCTTGATTGTTGTGAGGGAATTGAATCGACTTGGTTATTTTTCCACTACTAAAATCGGCTTTCATAATTCTAAGCCAACTGGTAACTTTGTTTCTTATTTTATAATTAAGCGTGTAATAAATGGTTTTATTATCGTTGGTAAAACTTACAGGCCCAATATTCATATCTCGCTGATCCAATAATTCTACCATTGAATTATTGCCATCACTATTAATATCAGCTAAAACTGCAGAATCACCCAAATTTAATGGTTTAGATACAATCTTAGCTACATTGTCAATTAGGTATAGTTTAGAAAAAGTAGCATTGTTGTTCTCATCACCCAAATTATAGTTGTATGTTCTTAAACCGGCATTGCTCCTTTTGTTAGATAGGTAAACGAGTTTGTCTCCTACAATCATTGGTGAGTAATCTCTTCCATTTGAGTTAAAATTCACAAAACCAATTTTGGCATCCCAATGATTGTTGCCAATCGTTTTAATACTCTTAAGGCTCTCTACAAAATTATAAATGTCTTTATTTTCATCTGAGTATTTTTTCATGTACTCGATACATTTAGATAAAGCCTCTGTATATTTTCCGTTAGCCTTTAATGTGTATAGATAATATACAAAAAAATCGTGCCCATATAAATCTGGCTGAAGTTTCTCGAATGCACTTAACGCGCTTTTGTATTGGCTATTTTGCAAATAACTCATTGCTAAGCCATAGTTGGCATTGTTTTGGCTTGCTTCTTTTTTAGTTGCTCTTTTGAAATTTGTTACAGCGTTTTGATATTTAAGCTCTTCGAAAGCTTTTTTTCCTTTTTCAAGATAAAAAGTATTTTTCGACTGAGGCAAAGAAGAATTTTGTGCTGAACCAATTTCAATTAAACAAAATATAAAAACAAATCCAAGGATTGTGAGCTTTTTTATCATATAATAATTATACTTATACATATCAGTTAGTTAAATAAATTATTTCTACATTGAATGTTTAAAGCATTGAATTGCTTTATCATTCAAGCCAATACCAGTAATTAAAATCTGTACATATCTGAACAAGAATACATTAAACGAGGGTTGGCAACCTTGGTTGATCTATTCAATGCAAAGCCCAACATAATTTCATGGGTTCCAGTATTAAATGCTTTAAATCGGGTAATGTCTCTATCAAAAGAATACCCTATACGCCAATTAGGTGTTAACTGCAGTCCGGCCATTCCAACAATTGCTGCGTTAGACCTGTATGAAGCTCCCAATGAAATTAAATTGTATAAATAAAATTGAGCATTTACATCGTATTGAACTGGGGCACCTGCTACCACTTTAAACATAACAGATGGCTTGAAATCAACCACATCACTTAAATGAAATACATATCCTGTTGTTGCAAAAGTATGTGGAATGGAAAAAAAAGATTGTGCACTTCTTCCTAAATTAGTCACCCCTCCTTGCATAGGTTGACTTAAAATTGTAGGAGAAGAAATACCCAGATAAAAATCTTTGGTATGATAAAAAATACCGGCACCAACGTTGGGCGTCCAAGTATTTACCACTAATCCAACAAAAGAGGGGTCGTATGGTTGAATTAAATCTACTGAGTTATAGTTGGCAGTATAATTAGACATAGAGCCTTGCAGCCCAAGTGATAGTTCATCATTTTCACTAAACACATGTGTTCTGTAGGAGAAACTACCTGCAATCGCATTGGTTTTTTGAATACCAATCTGGTCGCCAATCAATTGAACGCCATAGCCAAAGCCGCGTTTATTATCCGGCACATCAAATCCAAAGGTAAACGTTCTTGGAGCTCCGGGAACGCCTACCCATTGTTGACGGAATAATGCGGTTGCACCAAAAACCTCATGATTACCTGCATAAGCAGGATTAATGGCCAGCATATTAAACATATACTGAGAATACATGGGATCTTGTTGTGCATTTACTGAATTAGCAAACAATACCGTTAGCAATAATATTTTAAATATTTTTTTATTCATAGTTAGTTAAGTAAGATAATATTATCTTTTTAGGGTAATAAAACCAATTGGTCTTTGATATAATTCATTGGTTGTCTTATCAAATATTTCTATTATATAGAAGTAAGTTCCATCCGGTAATCTATTATTGAATAATGTACCAGGTTCTCTACATATTCCATCCCAATCATTATTATAATACCCTTTACTATCATACACTAAATTCTGCCATCTGTTGTACATTTTCACTGTGATATTGTATTGAGATGCATTTTCAATGACAAAATAGTCGTTTACGCCATCATTATTAGGGGAGAACCCACCAGGGATACGTAATTTATTATTAAGCGTGTTTATAGGAATAGGCGTTTTATTTCTGTTTTTAACGATGGTATTTAATCCATTAGAAGAGGACTCTGTATAGATATCGTTGGTAACCGGATCTTTACCTGTAACAATTGCTGTATTATAAAATATACCGGATAATTTATTAGCGTTTAATTTAATCACCAACTTAATGGTATCTGATTCACCTGCAGCAAGAGAAGAAGTGGATTTTGTTAAAGTGGTATCGGCATCAATACCTGTGAATGCATTGTTTAATGTAATAGTTGGACTAGACTTATGCGTTAAAGACAATACTTTCCAAGACATTGAATTGGTAAAAGTTCGTACTAAGTTATCACTAACCGTAATGTTGTTTAAGGTACGATCAGATTGATTTTGAACAATAAAAGTAAGGTGAACATTATGAGTTTCATCCGGATTAAGTACGATGCTATCCAAATTTTTTGTCAAG
>JBIIAP010000065.1:0-11350 GCA_044239855.1 Sediminibacterium sp.
CAAGTAAGTACAGAAGCCGGATTACCGGGTAACCCAAAAATCAATTTAGATTCTTTTTTCCCAAACAACAAAGGTTTACCCGGCTTCTGTTTTATTTTGTGAAAAACAGGATGAACCTTACATTGCTGAAAAGATGCCAACGTAAAATCGTAGTCGCCCACACTTACACCTCCAGTTATTAAAACCACATCACAATCAGCTAACAATTCATTTAACCGGTTAGTCAATTGTTCAAGATCATCAGGCGCATAAAGCACTTTAATTTGATTGAGTTGCATTTGATGCAATGCAGCAATTAATGTATAACTATTGGATTCATACACCTGACCATATGTTAAAGGGGTGCCGGGCATTTGTAGTTCATTGCCTGTAACTAAAATACCTACTTTAGGCTTTGGGTAAACTATTACTTTATCGGTGCCTATTCCGGCCAAAAAACCAATTGCAGCCGGGGATAGTAATGTTCCCTTAGTTAATGCAACAGATCCCTTCTCCATCTCTGCTCCAATGGGTCTAACATTGTTGCCCTGCTTTAATTTTTCATCCAGCACAACTAATTGACCAGATGTTACTTGTGCTTTTTCCTGCATGAGCACAGTATCTGCGCCAGAGGGTACAGCAGCACCGGTAAAAATTCTTACAGCGGTACCTTTTTCAATAGTCAATAAGTGATGATTACCTGCGGCTACTTCGCCAACAATAGTATAAGTAGTTGCCCCTTCTTCATAAGCAAAAGCATATCCATCCATGCTTGACTGTGGAAATGCAGGGATAGACAGATCAGCAAAAATATCTTCAGCCATTTTTAATCCAACTGCATCTTTCAAATCTATTTGTACAGGTTTGAGTGGCGATACTTGTTTGTTTATCAATTGCAGCGCCTCCTCCACCGTAATCATGGTTTCCATCATGTTATATTTACTTAAATCATCCACCAATACTTATCATTGTTCTGTTGTGTAATGCATTAATTTCAATCTTATCCATATCGGTGGTAAATTGTCCTCCTAATGCTTGTTTTTTTTCATGAATATTTTGGTGTATAAGTGCAACAATATTTTCGCCATTTCTATACGCTGTTAATACATCCGTTTCAGATTTTGAGAAAAGGCAATTTTTCATTTTTCCATCCGCTGTTAATCTCATCCTATTACAATCTCCACAGAAAGGAGCACTCATGGTGCTGATTACAGCAAAAGTTCCCCTGTGACCGGAGACGCTGAATTTTTTAGCTGTTTCATGAGCTGATCGGCTTAATGCTTCTAACTCAAACTCCGCACTTACCTTATCTAATATTTGTTGAAGTGTAATAACTTTACTGCTATTCCATTGGTTGCCATCAAAAGGCATAAATTCAATAAACCGAATATGGATGGGAGCATCTTTCGTCCATCGAACAAAATCAATAATTTCTTCTTCGTTAATGCCTTTCATCGCAACAACATTTACTTTCACTTGTATGTTGTTGTCTAACATCAACTGAATGTTTTGCATCACCTGTTGATGCTTATCTCTTTTAGTCATCATTACAAACCGTTCCTTTTGCAACGTATCTAAACTAATATTTAAAGATCGAATACCTGCCTGTTTAATTACCTCCACAAACTCATGCAAGCGGGTACCATTAGTAGTAATGGTTAATTCGATATTCAACTTAGCAAGCCGGAGAAGAATATCTCCAAAGTCTTTTCGCACTAAGGGTTCGCCACCGGTTAACCTTATTTTCTTCACACCTTCGGCAACAAATATTTTAGCGATGGCTTCAATTTCTTCTGCCTGCATGAGTTTATTAGAAGGTGTAAATTGATACGTTTCTTCCGGCATGCAATAAAAGCATCTTAGATCACAATTGTCCGTTAAGGAAATGCGCAGGTAATCGTGTATTCTATTGAATTGATCTACTATCATTTTACGGATACTTGCTTTGTTAATTTTATATAGTCGTCCATGGTATCAATATCTACTATACCCTCCTCAACATGTAATTTAGCTACTTCTGATACGCGGTCTTTAATTATTTTTTTTGCACCTACATCACCTTCCAACGCTAAAAGTTCCGAAAAAATGTTTTGATGAAAGATTGCAGGTGTACCTAAAATATTTGCATAATAACAAGAGGCCATAGGCAACCCGGTATCTTGCTGAAGTTTTATGAGTGATTGAATGTGTACAACGCTGATAAATGGCTGATCACAAACAAAAATCATAATGCCATCTATGTTAGGCGAAAGATTCATGATTCTTTTAACGCCAACTCTTATAGAACTAGCCATTCCTTCATTCCATTGATCATTGAATACTATATCAACAGGTGAAGCAGTTATTTGAGTGGTGATTTCATCAGCTGCTGAACCCAACACAAGTGTAATAGGATAGGGACCCGACGACTTTACAGTATCAATTAATCTGTTGATTAGTGACTTACCTTCAAAATGAAGCAATTGCTTTGGATGACCCAATCTTTTACTCTGACCGGCTGCGACAATCAATATTCCAAGTTGTTGAATTGAGTAGTTCATTTACTGTGTATTAGATCTTGCTTCCACTTTAACATAGTTCCTTCTTTTCCTGTAAATGCAGCTTGAATTTCAGCAATGATGCTTACTGCAATTTCTTCCGGAGTTTCTGCGCCAATATCTAACCCTGTTGGGCCATAAATCCTTGCGAGCATTGCTTCAGTTAATATTACTCCTTCTTGTTTTAATGCATCTAACATCTTCAGTAATTTCTTTTTAGGTCCAAGCACGCCAATATAATGTACCTGTGTGGCAAGTAATGCTTTTAACATTTGCAGATCATATTGGTAATTATGTGTCATTAAAACAAAACAGGTTCTATTGTCGATTGAAATCTGCTGGAGTACCAATTCAGGTTTACTAACCAGCACCTGGCAGGCATTTATAAACCGTTCTGCCTTTGCATGTGTTTGCCTACCATCCACCACCTTAACTTCCCAACCTAAAACAGTTGCAATTTGCATGATGGATATGGCATCATTGCCTGCACCAACCACTACTAAGGAGATTGGAGGAAATATACATTCGACAAATGCATTACAAATTATACCCGCTGATGCATAGTTGATGACTGCAGATTGGCCATTTAGCATCGCCTCATTTACGTCATGTTTAATCAATTCTTTCAACGCGGATTGTTGCATTACATCTGTAATTGTGCCGTTTTGTTCTTTAACCAAGCAAGTACCAATCTGATTGTTTTTTTTATCCGTTAAATCGAATAAAGTTACCACTACAGCTTGCTGTCGATTTGCAGTAACTTTTCTCAGCAACTCAATAGGATTGAACACATTAGCTGAATCGATGAATTCAAACAACACTTGTATTACGCCTTCGCAGCCGAGTTGAATGCCTACATTTACATCTTCTTCATCACTGGTATCATAGGTAACTAATCTTGATTTTTTTTCGGTAAAAGTTAAGAGTGCTTTTTTTAGTGCATCGCCTTCTAAACAACCGCCGCTGATTGCACCAATCATCATTCCATCTTCCAGCACCAACATTCTGGCACCCGGTCTTCTGTAAGAAGATCCCTCCAAATGAACAACAGTTGCCAACACAGAAGCTTTACCAACTTTAGTAGCTGTATCATAGGCTTTTATTATTTCATAGAGTTCCTTCATTTACAATAAATTAATATGCCTGATACCCTTTCACCACTGCTTTTTTTGCCAACGTAACTTCTGTCAACTTCATTAGTGGTGCTTTATTTCCCCATGAGTTTCTAATATAATTAATCACATCAACTACTTCCTGGTCAGACAAACTTATACCGGCCATTTCTGCATTGTACTTAACACCTTTTACAACGATAGGCCCCCTCATTCCTGATAAAATGATTTTAACCAGTCTGTTTTTGTCCTTTAAATTTTCTGTTTTAACCAATGATGGAAATGCGCCTTCAATGCCTTCTCCATTTTCCATATGGCAAGACATACAATAGGTATCATATACTGACTGTCCATTTTGAATACTTTTTGAAGAGCCTGCTTGTTGATAAAATGATTGAGTGGTAATAGCGATTACTACAACTATTAGGAAGCATATTATTTTTTTCATGTGTTTAACGATTTATTGTTAATAAAAAAGACTGCCATGCAGCAATCTTTTTATCAGTATAGGTAGTTAATTAGATTAACTTTTATTTAAATCATTTACAAATGGTTGATTATAGAAACGTTTGCCAGTTGCTTTATACAAAGCATTAGCCAATGCTGCAAAAACTGGCGGGAATGGTGGCTCACCTAATCCGGTTGGATCGATGTTGTTTTGCACAAAATGCACTTCTATTTTTTTAGGCGCTTCTCTTTGCCTGATGATTCGATATTGATTTAAATTCTTTTGCATAGGAACGCCTTTCTCGAAACGCATTCCTCCGAACATAGCGTTACCAATACCATCTACTACTGCACCTTCCACCATGTTTTTAGCACCTTCCGGATTTACAATAAATCCACAATCCATTGCAGAAACAACCCGATCAATAGCAGGCTGACCGTTTTTCATTGTAACCTCTACCACATGTGCAGCATAAGAATTGTGACAGAAATAAGCAGCCACTCCTCTACGGGTATTTTTATTGTTGGTGTTCGACCAGTTCGACTTTTCTTTAACCAGCTCCAATACACCAATATATCTATCGGCATTATAGTCGTTGTTTTTGCCAACAGGATTGGCTTTTGCTTTTTTCAACAATTCAATACGGTAGTCGATTGGATCTTTACCCATTGTTTCTGCCAACTCATCTAAAAACGATTGTTCGGCAGAAGCGATAAAATTAGAACCCGGAGCTCTGAAAGCGCCAATGGTGATGTTAGATGGTATGTTCCAACCTTCGGCCAGATAGTTTTCGAAAGCGCCAGCCGGAAAACGATTTTCATGAACAGCGCCTTCTGGTATACCCCCCCCTTTTATGTGAAGGGCAGTTACATTATTCTGCTCATCAAACGCAGCTTTAAAAGTAACCATATAAGTAGGACGATATACTCCATTAGTCATATCATCTTCTCTGGTGTAAATTAATTTAACCGGAGCCTTCATTTTTTTAGAGATATGCCCGGCCTCTACAATGTAATGCCCATAAGCTCTTCTACCAAAACCTCCACCCATCCTGGCTAATTTCATTTCAATTTTATCAGCAGGTAAATCCAGGTTCTTCATGATGTTTTGTTTCATCATTTCAGGAATTTGAATAGGTGCTACAAAAAACGCTTTCTCGTCCGTAATATGTGCAAAGCAACTAATCGGTTCCATCGGATTATGCGACAAGAAAGGGGCAGAATAAGTTCGCTCTAATACTTTTTTAGCCTTTGTGAATGCAGTTTCAGGGTCGCCATCTTTCCGTAAGATTTTTCCCGGCTGTTGCTGCATTGCATGCATTTGCTTCATATGTTCATCGGTACTTTCTAATCCGGCAGGTATCACTTCTTCCTTTTTACGACCCCAGGCAGCTACCGTTTCTTTAGTACTTTGAATGGGCTCCCATTGCACATTTACTTTCTTTTTAGCATTCATCACTTCCCATGTAGAATTACCTACCACCGCCACCAGATTATTAAAAGCCCTGGTATCGAATCCGGCTCTTTCATATCCATCCTTATATACCTGAATATCAAACACCGCTTTAATGCCCGGCATTTTTAAAGCATCTGTAGCATCAAATGATTTTAAATTCATCCCAAATGCGGGCGGATGAATAATCATAGCAATCAACATGCCTTCCTGCTTATAATCCATTGTGAACAATGAATTACCGGATACAATATTTTTACCTACTACATTTTTTTGTGGTGTACCAATCAGGGTAAAATCGCTGTTCTTTTTCAACGCTACCTTTTCAGGTTTGGGCAATTTAGCAGCTGTAGATGCTAATGCTCCATAAGTTAAACTTTTATTAGTTCCGGTATGATATACAACACCTTTAGAAGCTTTTAATTCAGATACAGGAACATTCCATTCATTGGCCGCAGCTTGCACTAACATCAGTCTTGCTGTTGCCCCTGCAGTTCTTAACGGTACCCATGCCATTCGCATAGCCTGACTACCGCCGGTAAATTGAGATTTAAATCTTGGTGTATCATAATCTCCTTGTTCAACAATTACACTTTTCCAATCTACTTCTAATTCTTCCGCAATCATCATTGGCAAAGAAGTCATTACATTGGTGCCAAATTCGGGATTAGGAGAAAATATTTTAATTTGATTATCGGGCGTAATTTTAATGAATCCGGTAAGTTCAATCCATTGTTTTTCGGTTTCGGCACTTGCCAAAGCTTCATTAGGAATTAAATTAGCTAACCAGCTAAAACCGATCATCATGCCGCCTCCTGTCATAGAAGAAACTTTCAGGAATGAACGTCGGTTGTAATTATTTGTTGACTTTTCCATATACTAAAAGTTTTATTTATTGGTTGATTTTGCAGCTGTCTTAATTGCGTCTTTGATTCTTACATAAGTGCCACATCTACAAATGTTGCCATTCATGTATGTTTCAATTTCTTCATCTGTAGGATTGGGCTTAGATTTTAATAAAGAAGCCGCCGCCATAATTTGGCCTGTCTGACAATACCCACACTGTGCCACGTCTAATTCCAGCCAAGCTTTTTGTACCGGATGTTCGCCGTTTTCGGATAATCCCTCAATGGTAGTGATTGCTTGTACACCAACTGCAGAAACCGGCAATTGACAAGATTTAAGTGCCCGGCCATTTAAATGAATGGTACAGGCACCGCAAGAGCCCACCCCACAACCATATTTTGTACCGATGAGGTTTAGATGGTCTCGTAAAACCCAAAGTACCGGGGTACTTGGGTCGATATCTACCTCATGATTTTTTCCGTTTACTTTAAGATTAAATTTTGACATATAAAATATTTTAAACTTGAACTAAGTCTATTGAATTGCCTTTAAAATTAAGTATTAAAATTGGCTAAATAATTACAAATTGCAAACAATTTGATAAATGGTTAAAAAATTATTTTGTTAGCCCAATTTAAACATTTAGGCAACTTATTCTTGAAATAAGCTAAATTAGCTATTCAACCTATAATACTTCAATAAAATCAGCACTATGTCAACTAGAAGAAAATTCTTACATCATGCCGGACTTATCACAGGAGGCACTGTTCTTGCAACTGCAATGAACAATAAGGCTTTTGCATATTTCAACAATAACATCATGCCCTCCGATCGATTTAATATTGGAGTGATTGGCTTAAATGGAATGGGCTGGGCAAATGCATCAGCAGCAATGAAAGTGCCGGGTGTAGTTATTTCAGCACTTTGCGATATTGATCAATCTGTAATAGCTGGTAGAATAGCTGAACTAAAATCAAAAAATATTGACACAAAGAACATCGCAATATTTAGTGACTATAGAAAACTATTGGCGCATAAAGACATAGATGCAGTGATAATAGGTACGCCTGATCATTGGCATGCGCTTCAAATGATACATGCCTGTGAGGCAGGTAAAGACGTGTATGTAGAAAAACCTGTTGGAAATTCTATTGCAGAGTGTAGCGCGATGGTTGCGGCGCAAGAAAAATACAAAAGGGTTGTACAGGCCGGTCAATGGCAACGTAGTCAACAGCATTTTGGAGATGCCGTAAATTTTGTTCGCTCAGGAAAACTAGGAGCTATAAGAAATGTAAAGGCCTGGTGTTATTCGCAGTCTACCCCAATGCAACCTAAAGCAGATGCGCCTGTACCTGAAGGAGTTGATTATACAACCTGGTTAGGCCCTGCTCAACTCAGACCTTATAACCGCAATCGTTTTCATTACTCATTCAGATGGTTTTGGGATTATGCCGGTGGGTTAATGACAGACTGGGGCGTGCACTTATTAGATTATGCGTTACTCGGTATGAATGCAACTACACCAAATACAATTACAGCCATTGGCGGAAAATATGCAGATCCAAATGCAGCTAGTGAAACACCCGACATGCTTAATGTACTTTATGGCTTCGATAAGTTTAGCATAGCTTGGGAACAAACCATGGGTATAACAAACGGAAACTATGGAAGAGACCACGGCGTTGCATTCCAGGGAAATAATGGAACCCTTATTTTAAACAGAAGTGGCTGGGAAGTAATTGAAGAGTCTCGCAGTAAAGATAAAATTATTGTGCCATTGAATCCCTCTATTGACAACGGTTTAGAAAAACACTGGGCTAATTTTATAGAAGTTTCGAAATCACGTCAACTAGAAAAATTGCATTGTTCTATACAAGAAGGAGCAAAAGTGGCCAGTCTTTGTCAGATGGGAAATATCGCTCATCGGAGTGGACAAAAATTACAGTGGGATGCAAGTAAACAAAGATTTACAGATGCAGCGGTAAACGATAAATATTTATCTGCGGTTTATCATAATGGTTACAGCATGCCAAAAGTTTAATTTTTACTTGTTATAGTTTAACATTTGTAAGAGTATTTTATGTATAAGCCACTCAAAATATTCAACTTTCCAAAGATTAAACTAATTCATGTTTTCAAGTTAATACCACATGTATTGATAGGTTGTACAATAGTAAGCTGTTGTATAACCTATCAATTAAATTGAATATTTTAAATCAATAAGATTCTTGAAATTAGTTTATTCTTTCCTGTTAACTAATGTTTCAAACAAATAAAACCTTTACTTAAACCTAAAGACCAGCTGTTGTTTTTGTTGATTCCTATAAATGGTGAGCGCCATTTTACCTGTCCAATTTATTTTTTCGTAAATACTGATTAAATCAAAAGCAGCATTAACTTTCTCTCCCTCAGCTTCCACAATCACATCTTTAGGCAACAACCCGGTAATTATTTTATCTGTTGTATTTAATGATTCCACTACAAGGCCTTCACTTGATGGCAACCCATAAGCAGATTGATCTTCCTTGTTCTTTACTTTTCTGAGCTTCACATTAAAAAAAGAATGGAGCATCTCTTCATCATTAGCTATTAGAGGCAGCAGTAATTGCTTATAGCTTATTTTTTGTGCGATATTTTTTAATGCTGCATCTTGAACGCCAATATTTTTTGTATCAATCTCTTTAAACCCAACTTTATATGCAAGGCTTTGTTTGTTTAGTTTAAAATCACCCTTATTGGCATCGGTAAACATAGGATTACCATATATACTGTGATGGTCGGTATGATTTTTTTTAGATTTATTTAAAGAGACGGAGTCCGGGAAAAAGTTATAATCAATTTCTTTGCCCCAATCATTTACCAAAATTGGATAATAATTCCGGGTAACAATATTTTTTCTAAAAATGTCGCCGCTGTTATTAAACCAAACATGAGGATGAAAAGAATTATTGATCATGATATTGTTTTCAACCTTTCTATAAAAACCTTCTCTAAGTTTTATACCACCATTTAAACAAATGTTGTTATAGATTTCATAATTAGAGGATCCATCATCCAAATCAATATCCCATCCATGATCGCAACGAAAACGATTATTCCGAATTATGGTGGGTTGAATCGCATCCAGTAATATTAATGCAGGATTTGCAGTAGTAATACTATCCATATAAGTTCTATTCGCATTCCAATAACGGTCTCTTCCCCATGAATTAAATGCTCCATGATCGCCTGTTTCTAATACAGTGTTAAAAACATCATTGAACTCAATAATATGTCCGCCCCAGGTACCGTCGCCTATATTGATACCCGCTCTTGGAGTATTGTAAATGGTATTGTTTTTTACCCTGATATTTTGAGACATGGAAATCTCTACACCAGTAGCTTGTTTTTCTATTTGACCAATATCATGAATCAAATTATTTTCTACCAAAGCATTTTCCGGAAATTTATTGTTTTTGGGACCTGGGGCTACATCCAATGTTATAAATGGAAGGGCATTGTATGCAAATAAAGGGTTGCGAACAGCAGCAGTATCACCAATAAAACATATTCCGGATTGACCAATATTGTACATGTGATTGTTCTTGATGGTCGTATTTTTATTGTAACCCGATACCATAATTGCATGCGCACCTAACTGCGTAAAAACACAATGTTCTATTTGAAGATGCGCAGTGTTTTCCAACACAATTGCACCGCCCCGATGCAATTGCCAATCTGAACGTAATAAGGGTTCATGTTTTTCGAAAAGAGTACGATTGGTTTGAACAAAATGAATGTTTGATATTTTTAGATGCTTTACAGGCTGATTTTCTTTTCCTTTGATGGTGATTAAATTTTGTAATTTTGTAAGTGCAATTGTAGCACGATTTAAATCCAATTGCTTAGCAGGAAAATAATACAGCATACTGGTATTTTTATCGAAGAACCATTCATTGGGAGCATCTAATTCCTCGAATATATTTTCAACAAATCGCAATTGATCGTGTAAGGGAGATGGCCGATTGTTCTGCCATCCGCCTTCTTTTATTAAATTTCCAACACGATCTTTTTCTAATATCCTATAATGGAAACTCCCCCATTCTCCGGCATGCATGGCATGTAAATAGCCCCCTTTAGGATTGCCCCATGATTGCACCCTTTCTTTACCAATAGCATCTGAGGCAACGCCATTAAAAACCCGCGCAGTAGTTTGGTAATTTGGATACCTCGACAAAATAGCTGGTTGATCATTTATATAAAGCGCATCAGGTGCAAAATCTATATTAATTTTTGCGGCATAAATATGATCATTATAGCGTTCCCATTTTACAGATAGCTGTCTGGCTCCACTAAGTTGCACCTGTTCATTTTGATAGGCGCTTATATGTAATGATTTATCCTTCACTACATCTGCACCAATTTGTATTGGAGTATTTAGATAAAAAGTACCTTCCCTTAATTGGATATGTATATTTTTTGAATGGCTCTTTTTAGCTAAAACAATTGCTTGAGCAAGGCTTGCCAATGGATGCGATATGGATCCATTGTTTTGATCATTTCCCTTAATGGAAACAAAAATATTTTGTTGCGCATGAGTTGGCAGAAAGAAAATGATCAAGAAAAAGAGGCTCAATGTAAAATTCAACATAAGATTTCTCATAAAAATATTTAATTCAGAATGTAGATCAGCAACAACAATTTAAGAATTAATATGATTGCATCACTATTTATTAAGCTATATTATTGCCTTAAAAGTAAGAGTATGCTCAATTCACTCCATTTGCTACAAGAAAAAATAAAAGCCAGCAAAAAAATTGCTGGCTTCAAATGGCTAAACTTAAGCACTAAATGAAAATAGATAAATAGACTTTTTTGCTAAAATATGATAGTTTTATAGCAGTTCAGATAATTCATTATCAATAGGGATGATTTTATTATTATTAACATTTCGATAAACTTATATTAAAATAACCAACAATAAAATAACGATAATA